>JACQHN010000544.1 GCA_016199015.1 Nitrospira defluvii | reverse complement strand
TCTATGAACTGACCATGGCGCAGGCCTACCTCGCCCAGGGCATGACGGAGGAGGCGGTCTTTGAGTTCTTTGTGCGAAAATTGCCTCCGCGGCGGAATTTCTTCATGGCCGCAGGGCTGGACCAGGTGTTGGCGTACCTGGAAAGCTTTCATTTCTCCGACGAAGATATCGATTACCTCGACCGGGCCGGTGGGTTCACCCCGGCGTTTCTCACCGCACTCGGAGCAATACGCTTCACGGGCGACGTCCATGCGATGCCGGAAGGCACGATCTTTTTTTCCAATGAACCGATCCTCCGCATCACGGCGCCACTTCCCCAGGCGCAGCTCGTCGAAACACGCATCATGAATCTCCTGAACTTTCAAACCATGGTCGCATCCAAAGCCTGCCGCTCGGTCCTGGTTGCGGGCGGCAAGCCCCTGATCGATTTCGGCTTGCGACGCGCGCATGGCGCGGAAGCCGGGCTGTTCGCCGCCCGCGCCAGCTGCCTTGCCGGATTCACCGGTACCTCAAACGTTTTGGCCGGCGCCCGCTTTGCCATTCCAACTTACGGGACGATGGCCCATTCCTTTATCCAAGCCCATCAGGACGAGGCGCAGGCCTTCGCGCACATTGCGCAGGCGCAACCGCGTAATGTCGTCCTGCTCATCGACACCTATGATACGGAAGTCGCCGCGGAAAAAGTGGTGGCCCTGGCCGTCCGTCTGAAGGAACAGGGCATCACTGTCCACGGCGTCCGGCTCGATAGCGGAGACCTCGCCGACCATGCGCACAAGGTCCGAGGGATTTTGGATCGTGGAGGCCTCACGGAAACCAAGATTCTCGCCAGCGGGAATCTCGATGAGGACCGCGTCCAAGCGCTGGTGACGGGCCAAGCCCCGATCGATAGTTTTGCCGTCGGCACAGCTATAACCACCTCGTCCGATGCCCCGTTCTTGGACTGCGCCTATAAACTCCAGGAATATGCGGGCAGACCCTGCCGCAAACGGTCTGAGGGCAAAGCCACCTGGCCGGGCCGAAAACAGGTCTACCGCCGCATCGGAGCGGACGCACGACTGAACGGCGACGTCATCACGATCGAGGGCGACTGCCAGCATGGCCAGCCCCTTCTGGTTCAAGTGATGCAGGGAGGGCGACGTCTCGCCCCCTCTCCATCCCTCGAAGAGCTCCGCAAGCATGCGGAAGTATCTTTGTCACAACTTCCGGATCCATTGCGACAATTGGGCATCGCAGCTCCCTACGAAGTCCGTATCGCACCCTCCCTCGCCGAACTGGCACAGAAAGTCGACTTGCAAACATGAACCCGGTCATGATCCATCGGCCAGAGAATTCATGGCATTATTATTCTTGAAGGAGACCAGTGATGAACCAGCATCCTCTTTTCGTCACCATCGTAGCGGGCGGGGTGATGGCCGCACTTCTCGCCTCTCCGACCGGTATCCACGCCGCAGGAAAGCCAGTCCGGAAGGCCTCGCCGGCTGGTACCTGTGAGAGCACCTTCAAGCACACACGTCCCACATTGAACGTATTAAGTCGCGTATTGCAGTCCCATGCGCACTGGCTGGAGGATCGAGACTCCCCCGATGGACGACGAGCCAATCTCTGCCGAACAGACCTGCGTGGGCTTCGTCTGGAGGGAAGCAACCTTGAGCGTATCAACCTTGAAGGAGCCATCCTGACGGGCACGAATCTGCGCAGCGCGAGTTTGGTGCAGGCGCACCTCAAAGGCGCCAACCTCTCCCAGGCCAGGCTCGACGACGCGAATCTCGTGGGAGCCGACTTGCGCAAGGCGCAGCTGGTCAAGACCCATCTCAATCGAGCCGTCGCCGAGGAAGCCGCGTTCTACGGGGCTAATCTTCAAGGAGCCCTCTTGCGGGAAGCGGTGTTGGAACGGGCCCATTTTGAAGATGCGGATTTGCAGCTCGCCGACCTCAGCGCCGCAACTCTGATGGATGGCTATTTCTACGGAGCGAATCTGTATAGGGCCAACCTGGCGGATGCCGACCTCGCCGGCGCCGACCTGCGTCGGACCGATCTCCGGCAGGCCAACCTGCGCCGGGCCGATCTGCAGGGCTCCCTGCTGGACAGCGCCAACCTTGATGGCGCGTCCCTGGTCGAAGCAGAACTGGACAGCGCCTATTTGGACGAAGCTTCGCTTGCGAAATCCGACCTACGCGAGGCCAGCCTCCGTGGCGCAGATCTCCGCTTCACAAATCTCAGTGGCGCTATCCTGCAGCGGGCCAATCTGGAAAGTGCGAACATGGAAGGCGCCAATCTCGTCAAGGCCCGGCTGGACTCGGCCACGCTGACGATGACCGTCCTGTATAAGGCCAACCTATCCGACGCCAATCTCCATGGGGCAAGATTGCATCATGCCGTGCTCATCGGCGCACAACTCGCGCGCGCCGATTTTCGGAAAGCCGACCTCTCCGAAGTCTACGCCCCGAAGGCCCATCTCCAGCAGGCCAGGCTCAGCGAAGCTACGCTGGAGTCGGCCAACTTGGTGGCAGCCGACTTAAGTCAGGCCGACCTCAGCCACGCCATCCTGGTCCAAGCCAACCTGCAGGAAGCCAATCTGCGCGGGACGAACCTGCGCGCGTCGGATTTGACGGGAGCCCAACTGAACAACGCCGACCTGCAGCATGCCGATTTGCGAGGAGCGAACCTGAGCGGTGCCCTGGGACTGGTCCAGGCGCAACTCAATGTGGCCTGCTTGGATGAGACCACCGCCCTTCCGTCCGACCTCCAGCGGCCGCGTCCCTGCCCGGAACATCATCCGCGGCAGCGGCAGTAGCCGAACCGACGGAACAGCAGGCGCGCACCCGGCTACAAGGGAGAAGGCATCGCCGATTCGGCATGTTCAGGTGGGTCTCCGCGGGTCACAGTGGGTCTTTTTCTGCACTCCGCGTTAACGGAGGCAGGA
>JACQHN010000543.1 GCA_016199015.1 Nitrospira defluvii | reverse complement strand
TGGTCGGTGGTCGTCTTGCCCTTGGTCTTCATCAAGAGCGGAAGCTTCTCGAAATCCTTGCCATCCCAACGCGGGAACGGCTGCAATAACTGCAACCGCTCGCTGGTCGGCGGAATGTCCACAGTGAGTCCATCGCCATTTTCCGCGGGAGGCACGAAACCTTCATCGCCCTTCGCAAATCCTTTGGCAGGCAACTCCTCGCCCTGCGGCGGTTCGAATTTGAATTCTTTTCCATCAGCACCCTTCAGCGTCTGATTCACAGGATCGAAGCCAAGATCGCCGGATATCGCATAGGCCGTCACGACCTCCGGGCTGGCAAGGAATGACAGCGTTTCGCTGATCCCGTCATTGCGGCCAGGAAAGTTGCGATTAAACGAGCTGACAATAGAATCCGCCTTGCCCTTCACGCCATCGGCTCGTTTCCACTGCCCGATGCAGGGCCCGCAGGAATTCGACAAAACAGTGCCGCCCAACTGTTCAAACGTCTCCAAGAACCCGTCGCGCTTCATCGTGTGGTAAATGCGTTCCGAACCCGGCGACACAAGGAAGGACGCCTTTGCCTTCAGTCCCGCCTTCAACCCCTGCCGCGCAATGTGCGCGGAGCGACTGATGTCTTCGTATGATGAATTGGTACAGCTGCCGATGAGTGCGGCCTTGAGTTCGACCGGATAACCTTTTTCCTTCGCCTCGGCAGCCAATTTTGAGATCGGCCGGGCAAGATCCGGTGTGTGCGGACCAACGACGTGCGGCTCAAGCGTGGACAGATCAACTTCGACAATCTGGTCGTAGTACTTTTCAGGCGACTGGTAAACCTCAGGATCAGCCACGAGCAGCTCTTTGTGGGACTGTGCAAAATTCGCCAGGTCTGCCCGGTCCATGATCTTCATGTAGGCAACCATCTTCTGGTCGAATGGGAAGACGGACGTCGTCGCGCCCAATTCCGCGCCCATGTTACAGATCGTCCCCTTCCCAGTTGCGCTGATAGTCTCCGCGCCAGGACCGAAATACTCGACAATCTTGTTCGTGCCGCCCTTCACGGTGAGCAGACCGCAGAGGTAGAGAATCACGTCCTTCGGTGAAGCCCACCCGTTCAGCTTGCCGGTGAGCCGAACGCCGATCAGTTTCGGATGCAGCACTTCCCAGGGGAGCCCGGCCATCACTTCACCGGCATCCGCACCGCCGACGCCGATCGCCAATCCGCCCAACCCGCCGCCATTGGGGGTATGCGAGTCCGTGCCGATAATCAAGCAACCGGGAAAGGCATAATTTTCCAACACCACTTGGTGGATGATACCGGCCCCCGGCTTCCAAAATCCGATGCCGTACTTCTTCGCGGCGGATGCAAGGAAGTTATACACTTCCTTGTTCTCATCCATCGCGCGGAGCAGGTCCTTCTCAGAGCCCATTTCAGCTCGAATGAGATGGTCGCAGTGGATCGTGCTCGGCACAGCCACTTGCTTTTTATTGGCCTGCATGAACTGGAGCATGGCCATCTGGGCCGTGGCATCCTGCATCGCGACTCGATCAGGACGGAGCGCCAGCATTGCCTTGCCTCGCTCCCAGGTCTGCGCGTCAAAGTTGTCGGCATGAGACACCAATATCTTGTCGGCCAGCGTCAGCCCCAGGCCGAATTTCTTTCTAGCCTTGGCAAACACGTCCGGCATCCTGGCGTACAATTTTTTGGCAAGATCCATCGACATGATTATTCTCCTCAAATAGCAGTCAGCTTTCAGCACTCAGCAGGCTGACGGCTGTGAGCTGATAGCTTCTCATTTCAGCGGCGGCACTTCCCGCCGTTTGGGCGCCGCATAGTTCACGAGATAATCAAATAGCCGGATCAAGCGGCTATCCTGCCGCTTCTGATCCACCCAATGGCCGATTAACCCAATCGTACGCGACAAAATAAAGAACCCATTCAAGCTATCAACGGGGAACCCGATGTCAACCAGCACGGCTGCCATTGTCCCGTCGACGTTCAGAATCAAATTATCTTTCTTTACCGACGTGATCTTTTCCACTTCAAGCGCGAAGTCCAAACAGGGGGTTTTGATCTTCAAACTCTTGACGTAGCCGACCAACTCCTTCACCCGCTTGTCCGGATTGCGCAGGCTCTTCACACGATGGCCGATGCCGGGCACCGGACCATGATTTTTCTTCATGTAGGCCAAGAATTCGTCAACGGACATCCTATTGTCGACGGCATATTTAAAGAAGCGTCCGGCATCGGTCACAGCCCCGCCGAAGCGGGGGCCGATCATAATCAATCCTGCTGCAACCGACTGGGACAGACCAATCCCGGCGCAAGCTGCAATGATCGTCCCCAATGCCCCGCTCACGCAAGGGCCATGATCGGCGGAGAGCATCATAATCCGCTTGATGATTTCGGCCTCCTGCTTCGAGATCAGCCGCTTGTCCCATAAGAGGCCCATGACGTGGGGAATTTCGTAACCCTTGTTGATGAGTTCAGAGGCCGGATAGCCGTCATAGCATGGTTCATCGCCACGGTCATCGCTGATGGTCGTGCGGATCAGCGGCGCGACCATAACCTCATCGGCCTTCATCGCTTCTTCG
>JACQHN010000545.1 GCA_016199015.1 Nitrospira defluvii | reverse complement strand
GCGCGAGAGAGAGAAGGCAAGAAAATCGAGATGCGAATGGATGAGATCGAATTGGTCGGCGGCACAGAAGACCTGCTCCATCATCTGAATCAGGGGGGCTTCACGATTGAAAATCCCCGTGTTCAGACGCAGCGCCTGCTGACAGGGCGCCTCCAACTTTGCCCGCGTGACAGAATCACCGCTGGCGAACAACGTCACCTCATGCCCCTGCCGGACCAGTTCTTCCGTCAAGTAGGAGACGATGCGCTCCGTTCCTCCGTACAACTTCGGGGGAACACTCTCCCAAAGCGGTGAAACCTGGGCAATCCTCATCAGTGCAATCTCCTTTGCTCTCAGTCTTGAGATACTCAGCGACCCGGGCGCATGGGCTGCATCAAAACTCACACCCCACCGCACCGTTATTTTTTTGCATTCTTTCTGTTCTGCAGTTCTGATTCAATTGACATCTTTGAGGTGGGCGTATTGTTTTTGTCGCCTCGACACTTATGTGATCACGGCCACTCATCGAGCTCTCCCCTAAAGCAAGCGCCATACCGCCCGTCTAGAGGAGCAATGCAGACTTCACAGAATACAACCAGAATGGTTTACGAATCAACAACTTGGGGGAGGATATCCGGGCAAAAAATCGATCATGGATAGGACTCACGAGGGCTGTGGATTCTGTTGATAACCAAGTTTTCGGCTGAGGATGGGTGTGACAAGCTTGCGTCGACAGACCAAACCGCCCCAGAAACATTCTCCGGAATACCAAACTGTTAAGGAATGTCGTCGAGGATGGTGGATTGGATGGGAGGCAGAGGCCCCACGTCCCGCGGGACGGGAGGAAATACCAAGGGGGAGCCGACCTGATTGGCCCCCTGGATCAGTCCGACCGATAGTTGTGGTCCCAGCGTCATCATGGCGCCGCTCCAGGCCTGTCCGGTCGTGGGATTGCGAAAGTTATACGATTCGAAATTGTTCCCGAAATTGTAGATGAACCCTTGGGTGCCTTGATTGTCCACATACAAATTGCCGGGGCCCACGAGATTGAACAACGGAGCGACTCCCCCGCCGAGCCCGCGCACGCTGGAGACTGATTGTGCTGCCGCGGAGAAGGGAGAAAGCAGAATCGCCAGCCCGATGACCGACAACCACGGCTTCATCTGACGCATGGCCACGCCCTTTCCACTCAGCATGGACACTGACCTCAGTTTATGGTACCACCCCAGCACCATCAAAGAATCAGTATGGCGCAATCCAGACCCCGCATCAAGGAGTTTGTTATGACGATTCGAATCCTTCGGGGATTCTTTCTCATCGGGAGTGCGACGGCACTCCTCCTGTGGACGACGACGGCCACGTTCGGCCTGGAAGTGACCAAGCCGGTTCCGACCGAACGTCGCGAGGCTGTGTCGCTCGCCGATGCCGTCGTCAAAGCGCTGCAAAACAATCTTGATATCCATATCGGTCGACAAACCAAAGAAAGTCGCTTGGCGGATATCGTGATCGAGCAGGCAAAATTCGACCCGACGGTCAGTTTGAATGGGCAATACAACCGGCAGGTGAGCCCCCTGAACCGGCCGGTATTGGGCTTGACCGGCGCGACCCTCGATGAGATCAGAAAATTCGATCAAAACACCTCTTCTGTGACCGCCGACATCACACAGAATCTTCCCACCGGCGCGAACTATGACTTGAACTACAGCCCGCAACGCAACTACGTGAGCGGCTCCAACACCTTCTTGTTCAATCCGGCTTGGACGGGCGGCCTCGCCTTAACGGTGACCCAACCCCTTCTGAAGAACTTCGGAACCGAATTGAACCGGACGTTTATCTCCATCGCGCAGAACAATGCCACGGTCGAGCAACACGTCTTCCTGGACCGGGTGCTGACCGTCATCGCCACGGTCGAACAAACTTTTTGGGAAATGGTGTTCGCGAACGAGAATCTCAAAGTCGCCCAGGCAGCGCTCAAGGCCGCAGAAGAACTGCTGGCCAGCAATCGCGCCAAGGCCAAGGCCGGCGTCATGTCGATTGTCGACGTGCTGCAAGCAGAAGCCGCGGTCGCCTCGCGTGTCGAGCAAATTCTCGTGGCGGAGAAATCGATTCGCGACCAGGAAGATCAATTACGCCGCCTCTTGAATCCCGCCGAAGAAGAACTGCGACAGGACCTGCGATTGATCCCGACCGATCCGCCGATAACGTCGCTGGAAGTCATCAGCCTGCAGGAAGCCATCGACATCGCCATCGAGCGCCGACCGGAGATTCTCCAAGCGGGCAAGAACGTCGAGACCAGCGACCTCAATGCGAAGTTTGCCAAGAACCAAATGCTCCCGACCCTCTCGTTTCAAGGCACCATGGGACTCTCGGGTCTCGGAGCGGACTACAATGACGCCACCAAACGGAATTTCGGCGGCGACTTCTACAACTATGGCGCCGGGTTAGTCCTCAGCTATCCGCTCGGCAACCGCTCGGCCTATAGCACCTACAACAAGCGGCAATTGGAATCCCGCAATGCCCAGGCCTCCTTGCAGAGTGTTCGCCAGCAGGTGATCGTGGGCGTCCGCGAAGCTGTTCGCCGAGTCCATACCGATTTCAGACGGATTGAAACCACCCGATCTGCCCGCATTATGGCCGAGAAACAATTGCAGGCCGAACAGGAGCGGTTAAAAGTCGGGCTCAGCACCACCCGGTTCGTGCTCGACTTTCAACGTGACTTGGCCACCGCCCAAGGAAACGAACTTCGGGCTATCCTGGACTACAACAAATCCCTCTCAAATCTAGCTCGCAACAAGGCCACCACTCTGGAACGGTACAGCTTGAGACTCGAATAGCCAGGCCATGACCCGGCCTGAGGAAGCGCCATCGACTCACACAACTCAGGCGAATGAACGGGGAGCAGCACTCGTGCTGCTCCCCGTTGCAGCGTCGGTTCTCTTTTATTGTTCCCCCACCACTCTCCAACAATATCGCCTCTATCAGTTTCTACCCCAGCTCTGTGCGTACGCAGCATGCTTCGTCTGGATTCGTCTCAACAGGTCATCCGTTCAGCGCCTCGGTCTCCCCCTGAAACTCGTTCCACAAGGCCTCCGTTGGGGACTGGTGACCGGTCTGCTGCTCGGAACGATCAATACGCTGGTCATTCTCTATCTCGTGCCTCACCTCGGAGGAGACTACACATTTCTGGCCGATACGCCGCATGCCAAGATCCCGCTGTGGGCCATGGTGCCGTGGTTTATTCTGTTCATTGCCGCCATGGTCGAGCTGAACTTTCGCGGGTTTCTTTTGGGACGACTCCTCGCCCTGAAACTCTCACCCCCAACAGCCGTGCTGACAAGCGCCCTGCTGTTTGCGTTCGATCCCTTTCTGGTGGCAACCTTTCAACAGCTCCACTGGATTGCCCTGTGGGATGGGCTGGTGTGGGGAACGCTGTGGGCCGCGCTGAGAAATCTTTATGTGACGATCGTGGCCCATGCCGTGGAAGTCATGATGCTATATGGTGTGATGCGAGCGATACTCGCTGCAAATTGGTGAATGACGATCTGGAAATCTGGCGATTGTTCCGAACGACCGGTCGCCCTTTCGAATCTGAAGGTCTTTCAATCACCAAATCACCAGATCCATAGATCGCCACGTCTATATGACTCCCTCCTTCTCCAGCTACCTCGTCAATGACGTCTTCGGCGATCCCGGGTTATTTGTCGAAGTGCGCTGGTCGAAGCGCGCATTGCTGTTCGATCTCGGTCACAACGATGCCCTGGGCCCTACCCGCCTGTTGCGTGCCGGCGATATCTTCATCTCGCATACCCATATGGACCACTTCATTGGGTTCGATGCGTTGCTGCGCGTCGCGCTCGGCCGAGGGAAAACCCTGCGCCTGTACGGGCCACCGGGGCTGATCTCCAATGTGCAAGGAAAGCTTCATGGCTATACCTGGAACCTTGTGGATGGGTATCCGCTCACGATAACCGTGCAGGAGTTCCATGACCAAGCAATCCAGAGCGCGTCCTTTCACGCCACCGACGGATTTCTCCGCCGAGATGCGCCGGATACTCCGGTCATCGGCCGGAAGAACGGTAGCTCCTTTTGCGTCCTGGAAGATCCCATGTTCACCGTACGGGCCGTGGCGCTGAATCACCGCATTCCTTCGCTTGCCTATTCGCTGCAGGAGCAGTTCCATGTGAACATCAATAAGGAACGGCTGCATGAAGCCGGACTCCCGATCGGCTACTGGCTCAAGGAAGTGAAGCAGTACTTGTGGCAAGGCAAGCCGGACGATTTTCGTTTCCACACCACCCTCTACCATGAGCATCACAAGGAGGAACGGGAGTTTGTGCTGGGCGAAGTTCGCGAGCGATTCGTCACCATTAGCCGCGGTCAGAAAATCGCCTATGTCGTGGATGCCCGATACGATCAGGAGAATGAAGCTAGGATCGTCGGACTTGCGGAAGGCGCCGACATCTTTTACTGTGAGGCCCCGTTCCTGGACCAGGATGCCGAGAAGGCCCACGAGCGCTACCACCTGACAGCCAAGCAGGCAGGGCTCATAGCCAAGAAAGCCGGCGTGCGCGAGTTGGTCGTCTTCCATTTCTCGCCACGTTATACGGGCCTCGGACACCAGATCGCGGCAGAAGCACAAGCGGCATTTCGAGGAAGCTGAAGGAGGTTGAGGATGGGTGAGTGGATGAAGTACGGATTGTACTTCTTGTTGGGCGGAACGATCGTCAG
>JACQHN010000557.1 GCA_016199015.1 Nitrospira defluvii | reverse complement strand
CGGCCTGATCGACGGCGATCCCACGCGGGAAATAGAATTGGCCGTCGCCGTTTCCGAAGCTGCCCCACGACATGATAAATTCCCCGCTCATGTCGAATTTCTGAACCCTGAAATTTGCGCTATCGACGACATAAATATAGCCGCGCACCCGATCGATCGCGATACCCCATGGCGCGTTGAACTGGCCTTCGCCGTTCCCGCGGGAGCCGAACTTCATGATGTAGCCGCCTAATTTGCCGTCAAATTTCTGTACGCGGTGATTATTCGTATCGACCACGTAGACGTCACCTTTGGCATCGCACGCAACGCCCGTCGGATTATGAAAGTTGGCGTTGGCGGCCCCGAAGTTTCCCCACAGGATAATGAAGTTCCCGGTGCGGTCGAACTTTTGGATCCGATTGTTGCCGTTGTCTACAACAAAGATGGCTCCCTGTTGATCGATGGCCAGCCCATACACCGGAGCCATGAACTCGCCTCCGTGCAGCAATGAGGCGCCACGGCCAGGCTTGCCCCACTTGGAGACACAGAGATACCCGGAGGTGTTGACCAGAATGGTCGCGCTCGCTGGCGTCGAGATATTGTTCCCGACGTCTTTGAACCACACAATGACCGTCTTTTGACCATCGCCCGGAGAAAGAATGAAGGGAATCGTCGCGCCGAACTTGATCGCCGGTGGAACCTCCACCCAACCCGGCGTTCCCGCCATCGGCGTCATCGGATTTTCAGAAATATAATAGGCCGCCACGCCGGTATCGAGATCGGTGGCAGAGATCGTCACCACAATTTCAGGCGAATTCGTCATGAACGCGCCATGGTTGATGACGGCGTAGGGAGTTTGCGGAGCCGTAATGTCGATCAGAACCGGCGTCGCTGAGACTTCTTCGGACAGCCCGCTCTCCGTGCCGTCCTCGTACACCGCCGTCAGGGCGTAATGGTAGGCCTGATCATTGGTTAATCCCATATGATTATACGGACTGGAGACCCCTTCGATCTTCGTGCCGCCTTCCAGCGTCAGATTCGCCATGGTGTGGAAGTAGAGATTGTACGAAACCGCCCCAGGCACATCCATCCAACTGAGAAAGGTTTCGGTGTCTCCGGGCTTAATGGCCACATTGCGCGGAATAGGATAATCGGTCACCACTTGCGCCCGTTCGCGCTCTGCCTTCCCTCGATCCAGTTCTTCGTCTGTGGGCACATACTTAATGACCCGGTGATTGCCGCTGTCGACCACATACACCGCCCCTTCCTTGTCGACGGCGACGCCGGACGGAAAATTCAGCTGCCCCTCGGTTTTCCCACGATTGCCCCAGGCACAGAGAAACGTGCCGTTTCCGTCAAACTTTTGAATACGGTGATTGCCTTGATCGACAACGTAGACGTTGCCCAAGGCGTCGCAGGTGACCCCCCACGGCGCTTTAAACTGGCCGGGGCCACTCCCCTCGCGCCCCCATTTAGTCAAAAAGCTGCCGCGCGTGTCGAACTTCTGGATGCGGTTGTTGCCTTCATCGGCCACATACGTATTACCCACAAAATCCACCGCCACTCCGCGCGGGAAGAAAAACGCTCCGTCAAAGCTTCCATCACGCCCCCACTTCAACAGCGGCGTGCCGTCTCCTTTGAATTTTTGAATACGGGCGTTATTGGTATCGGTAACATAGATATTGCCTTCTTGGTCGGTCGTCACACCCCAGGGTGCGTCGAACTTGTTCATGTCCGCCCCGCGCCAGGCAAATCCGAATTTGCCCCATGATTTGAGGGGATTGCCGTCGGTGTCGAGCCGCTGCACGCGGTTATTGCCGGTATCGGCCACATACACCTGTCCGTCCGTATTAGTGGTCAAGCCGCGCGGATAGTAGAACCCGCCCTCTGCACTGCCCGCTTCTCCGCCCCAGCGACCGAGAAAGGCGCCCTCTTTATCGAACTTCTGAATCGAATGATTGTCCGTATCGGCGACGTACAGATTGCCATCCTTGTCCACGGCAATGCCGGTCGGAGAGCTGAACTCGCCGTCTTCCACACCTTCCTGCCCGATAATCTTGGCAATCAGGTAGGGAGCCGGAATCGCCATGACTTCCTGCGATTCGGGACTTTCACCCTTCTGGGTTACGACGGTGACGACATAGTGGTAACAGGTCCCATTCGCCAAATCGTCGTGCATGAAGGGCGACTGTGCGCCTTCGATACAGGTCCCTTTTTCCTTGGTCACGCCGATGACGGTCTTGAAATCATCCGCGCTCGCGATGGGCCGCGTCAGTTCTGAAAACTTGATCTGCACGCCCTTCGTGGTCATGAAGTATAGGTTGTAATACATCGCATCCGGCACCGCATCCCAGGTGATCATCACCCGGCCATTCCCAGCCTTGGCGGCCACTCCGGTCGGCGCAGGAGGGAGATCCTCTTCCTCGGCGACCGAGTCTCCGGCACCCCATTCGCTCTGACTTCCCTCCGCCGTGAGATGACGCCGGTCAAACCGAAACATTTCGTCGAGCAGCCAGGCCTTGATCATGGTGTTCCTCGTAGTACGAGATTGGTGAAGATTAGCGGATGTTTCAATAACTTAGATCGGGCAGTCTAACAAAGCGAAAAGAAGGGAGTCAAGGCACGACCCGCGAGTCCAAAGCGCCCCCCTGGCTGTTCGACGTGATTTCCGAGAGGATGCAACGCATGGACTGAATTGCCCGCAGACCACGGCGATGGGGTCACGCGGCGTCCATCCCCCCAAAGCTGGATGGACGCGATTCTTACGAATGTCATAGGCTCTGCACTCTCGACGCCGGAACACCATGCGCGTCGCCCGGTAAGATGAACCAATCGGAGGTGTACCATGTGGCCAACACGACTTGTGCTCGCAACCATCGCCGCGAGTCTGATCTTTGCCCCCGCTGTACAAGCGATTGAGGCATCCGCTGTGGACATGTGGGAGTGTCCCAGCGCCGATGGCACGACCCTCTACACCAACAAAGAACGGCCGGGATGCCAGCCAAAGGCGCTTCAGGCACTCTCTATCGTACCCTCGTTGCCGGATATGCCCTTCCGCCCGTCAACCGGTGGTTCGACCTACCAGCCCACGCCGGGGATGCACGATTTTTCTTACGATACCCCGATGGGCGCATTGCGAAATTTGACACAGGTTCCTGATTTTGCACGCGATTGGTATGCCGGTAACACGGCAGGCGGGTCGGTCCAGGCCGAAGTCTGCGGCATGTACATGGAGTGGATTCACCTGACCCAGAACAGTCGCGGAGGGTTTTTCTTTGGGACCGATCCATCCTACGGTGGAAATCCGACGGCCCGCAATTGGTACGCCCCAAGTTATTCGTTTTACGACAACGCCCGATATGTGGCCCTCTCACGGGTATTCGGTGCGGGCTTCATCCCGATCGGCTGCCACTAGTCATCATCCTGGGTGAGCCAGCCGCCGCTCCAGAAGCGATATAAGAAAGGTCTCCGGAAGCATCCTGCTCGCAGGCGCCTTCCGGAGACCTTTTCATATCATACGAAATTACAACCTGGCAGGATCCCGCCCAGGCTTTTTCCGGGAATCTTCTCTAGGCAAGGCAGGCAGGATTAGGGTTAGGATTCGTCTACGACATCGGCGACCACGAGATCACTCTCGGCCTCACCCTCAGCCACATCACGCTCACCCATCTCCGCCGCTGTCCCATTCACCTCTATAAGGGGAGCCTCTCCGAACACTCCCTCCGCAACGGTTTCAGTTGAAGCTTCGATGGGTTGCGGCAACGACTCACCACCCACCTCAACAAACTCGTCAATCGGCAACATCGCCTGCTCGGACTCGCCCAATTCCCTGAACTCGCGAAGCGGCGGCAGTTGCGATACGTCACGCAAGCCAAAATGTTCGAGGAAGAATTTCGTCGTCCCATACATGATCGGACGCCCCGGTTCTTCCTTCCGGCCTACGATGCGCACAAGTTTTCGCTCCAACAATGTGCGAATAACTCCCGAGGTTTCGACCCCTCGAATTTGCTCGACCTCCGCGCGCACAATCGGTTGCTTGTAGGCAATGATTGCCAGAGATTCTAAGGCGGAGCGCGAGAGCTTCGATGGGGCCTTCACCTTCTCCAAGCGTTTCAGCCAGGGCGCAAATTCGGCCTTGGTCATGATCCGGTAGCCACCGGCCACTTCAGCCAACTGCAGCCCGCGGCCTTCCTGTTCATAGTCATGACTGAGGCTGGCCAACGCCTGCTCGACCTCTTGCTTCGTGACGGCTCCGAGCAATGCCAAGAACCGGGTGACCGGGATGGGATCGGCTGTGACAAAGAGCAACGCCTCAAGAATTCCCTTCAAAGCCCGCACATCAGAGAGGGCCGGATCAGAAGACGGCGCCGTCACCTCGGTGGCAACAGATTCACCGATCTCGGCCTCCACCTCTGACCCAGCAGAGGGAGTAGACGGCTCTTCTGCGCGCT
>JACQHN010000540.1 GCA_016199015.1 Nitrospira defluvii | reverse complement strand
CGCATGCAGCACATGGTCGGCTTCCGCAACGTGGCCGTGCACGCATACACCCGTCTGAACCTGGACATCCTCCACACGATCATCACCAAGCACCTAGACGACTTCCGCCAGTTCTCCGCGACGATTGTGAAAACCTGCGCGTAACCGTTCCCCGAGCGAGCCACCCTTTCGGCTCTTGGTTCTCCACCGGAATTGCACTCACCCTGTACATGGCGGCCGTCGTCGTGATCAAACTGGCGCTACGGTAGGTTTGATCTCCACACCGTGCAGAACACAGCTCATATGAGTCACACGTCAATGCTCACGCCTCACCCCAATGGCTGAAACACCCCGAGGCACTGAATCTTGGAGCTAAGGGGCATATTTCATCCTCCAGATGGCAAGGAGGTCGCGACAACCTTGGTGATAGTCCTTCCGGAAGTCGATCCATTGAAAGCCGGACAGGGTCCAGGAGAGTTTGTCCGCGTCGCAGGCCTTTACAGGATTGGAACGATGCGTCCCCTGTACCAGTTGGCTTGGAGCGCATAGATGAGTTCATGTTTGACCCACTGAGAGGCAACCGATTGGGGCGACAACACGACCAGAAACCAATTGCATCGTTTCAGCGCAGCGCCGATCTCATCGTGCCACTCTTGAGCGCCTCGAATATGTTTTTTGCTGAAGAACGTGCGCACGTGATGGGCACCGAGCATCTTCACCAACCGACTCGCGAAGGCGAGATTCGTGCTGGAGTGGGACAGGAACGCTTCAGTTGGCGTGGCGGCGTTTCGTTTGCGGGGCATCGTGAGGATGAGTCAGTAACTCAACAATGTCTCGGCTCGTCTTCCCAGGGGCCTCGTAGCGGAGCATCTGGAGGGTGTTCAGAATCCAGGGCACCTGCTTGGTCGGGCGCACGACGACGGGGATCAATCGCCCACGAAGATGTTTTGCGCCTAAGGCATATTCGATTTCGTGAGAGACCGACCGCGATTCCATGGCATCGGGCGAGACCAACACAACGACCGTCTCAACCGTATCCAGGGCCTTCTTAAGTGTCAAAGCAAAATCCGCACCCGGAAGCAGCTCTTGCTCAGGGTCCCAGACCTCCAAACCGGCTTCTCGCAAGCGCTCGGCAAGTTTCTGCGCTGGGCCTCGGTCGGCGCGGGCGTAACTCAAAAACACTTTCCTGGCCGGACTACTCATAGGCAGAGTCTAATTGAAAGCCGGACAGGAACACAACCGGCCAGTCAGGAGTGCGTCAAGCGGCTACGCGCTTTCAGGCTGGATGCGTTCGCTTCGCGACAGACGGCTGGAATACTCCCGGGCGATTTGGTCGCTCGCATGCAGCACATGGTCGGCTTCCGCAACGTGGCCGTGCACGCATACACCCGTCTGAACCTGGACATCCTCCACACGATCATCACCAAGCACCTGGACGACTTCCGCCCCTTCTCCTCGGCCATCGTGAAAGCTTGCGCGTAGGCGCTGACCTTCCGCCGGCCTCGTCCGTACCCTCGACATGGCCGCAGTGAGGCTGACTAAACTTGTCCTGCGATAACCGACCATCGCCCCATCCTCCTTGCAGTTCCCTTCAACGCTTCGTATAGTATCGTGTACATCGTATGTACATGATGGAGGTGGAAATGGCTGCCGGCTCATTCAAACATAAGCATTTGGTCCTGGACCAGCGCAAGATTAACGCTGCCAAACGCTACTTCGGCGTGCTATCGGAACAGGAAGCGATCGACAAAGCCCTTTCTCTCTTAGTGGAGGAACAGCGCCTCAGTAAAGCCTTGCGCCCGCTCAAAGGTATCCTGAAAGGTGACACACGGTCATGGCCCTACCGGTAGGGGGGAAGATTCTCCTCGATACCAATGTCCTGATCGACTACCTCCGTGCAGGTCTGCATGCAGAGTGGGTACTGGGTGGAGGCGGGGGTGTGGTTCGATTCATCTCCGCAGTGGTACTCCTGGAGCTCCGTCTCGGCGCCGATACGCCGAAACGGAAGCGAGCAATCGATCGGCTTCACCATGCCTTCTCGACCGGACGCGTCCTCGGACTCACCCCGCCGCTCCTCGATCATGCGGGACGGATCTTCCGAGCCATTCATGGAAACGCCGCCGGAATGAAGGATCGATTGGGTCCGATCAACGACGTGCTGATTGCGCTCACCGCGCAACACATCGGCGCGACCGTTATCACGCGCAACATCTTGGATTTTCGACGCATTGCAACCAAGGTCCAAGGCCTCAAGGTCGCCGCACCCTAACCTTGAGGCGACAGCTGCTCTCTGCCTTCACGCTGAAGACTCGGCGCCCCTCGCATCGGCTTCTGGCCCGCTACCAACCTCACCCTCACCTTCTATATGGCCACTGGCAGACATTGCGGCACCCCGACGGCGTCTGGGACTTCCAACCGAGCTCTATGAGGACTCTCCCATCGCGATGTATGATTACAAGATCCCACTTTGTGACCCTCTCTCCAAAACAAGACGCCCGCCACCCTTTTTACGACTTTTTTGATGTATCAGAAATCACTCTCGCTTCTTGAACTCTCGAGCACCGTGGAGGAGGCCCAATACATGAACCCTGTCTGTCCAGACTTCATAGAACAGCCTGTACCTCTTGATGAACAACTCACGGACGCCCGGCTCTTGAAGCTCGGGCACGATGCGGCCACGCTCGGAAAGCGTCATGAGACTCTCGGCGGTGGTGAGAACGTCTTCGAGAAAGGCAAGCGCTGCGGTCGGAGAATCTTTGGCGATGTACGCAACGATTTCGTCGAGGTCGGTCCGTGCTCCTGCGGTCCAAATTACTTCGCGCTACTGTGCCACTTGGCCCTTAGCTCTCGCTTCACGTCTTCGTGGCTCAGCTTCTTCCCTTGCGCAATTTCCCGCCTGCCTCGCTCGATGGTCTGAAGGACATAGAGATGGTACTGGATATCGTCGATGGTGCAGTCCTCAGGAAGCTTTTCCAGCAGATCAAGGACAGCTTGCTTGGTACTCATGCTGATCTCTCCAGCTTGTGTGTTTTCCCCTGCTAGAGAGTAAAGAACCCCGCCCTTCCGGGCGGGGCATTTGTAAACCAAGAGGGCTCTTTCCTACGCTTCGCTACGGGCTGCCATTCCTCCCCGCTCTTCCGAGCGGGGCATCCTGGCAGATCTTCGTGATTCTAATCCAAGTGCCAGGGCAAGGCAATTTGACGCTTCGGTCTAACCTATGGATTGTGTAGTGGTCCGGGCTCACCAACGGAGCCGTAACTAGTTTCTTGATCGTTTCTTGACAAGATTCAGCGCCACACATCATTCGACGTGTCAAATCGTAAGGCTGGTCCGCCCAAAAACCTGCGTGCCTCTTCAACTCTGTTTGGCATCGTCGCTCCCCCTTCCCTGTTCTCGCTGCTTAAGACATGTCTATCGGTAGGCAACCTCCACCCCTCACACTGTTCTGCTCCAGGCTCTGGTTGATACTGGCCGGCTCGATGGTCCTCTGTATGGGCTATGTGGGGCTGGTGAAACTGGTGGCGCGGGAGCATCCAACCCAGAGACATGGCACTGGGTACAGCAACTCGACAGCCCCCGTTCGCCGCCCCGTTCTTTTGGCTGAAACACCGGTTGCATCTCGAACCGTGAGCGATTGGACAGAGCAGCGTCCGGGGCTGTCGGCTCGGCCGACCGGCCCCGATCCGCCTCACCCCAGGCCCACTATTCGGCGTTCCCGCTCGCGCAGGAGACCGGGAAACAGGCTCATGGACACCCGCTGCCTCGCCCGGCCTGTCCATGAACAGGCCGGCTCTGGGACCGGCGACTTGCCGTGCGGGCGGACTGGGCAAGACGGAAGCCGATGTTGTTGTTCCGGTTGTCGGCGTTGTTCCTGTTCCGGTTCGATACACGCAGGTTCTCCGGGTTGTTGTTCCAGGAGCCGCCCCGGATCACGCGCTGGCCGTCTCTTGGCCCGTTCCCCTTCTGAACACAGCCTGGGAGAAAATCACCCGGCGAAGGCCCTCCGTGTCGGCATGTTGCGCATGGCCGATCCAACTCTGCGTCGCGGCCACTACCTTCGCCCACTCCAGACGCTCCGCCCGATAAGCCTCCGCCATGCGACGAAGCTTTCTGGCGAAACGATGCCCATTATCACTCCGTAACCGACGCCGCGCGGGATAGACGACATAGCCAAGGAGGTTCAGCCCGTCGGCCACGGGCGAGATATGCGCCTTGCTGGGGTGGAGCCGTAGCCGGTCGGCCGCGAGCCGCTCACGGACCGACTCACGAATCTCGGCCAGTCGCGCCTTGTCGTGGTCCAGCGCCACCATGTCATCCACGTAGCGGAGATAGGGGCGGACCTTCAAGTCCTGTTTGATGGCATGGTCAAGGTCGTCCAGATACAGGTTGGCGAAGAACTGACTTGTCAGATTGCCGATGGGAATGCCGGCACGCCGTTCGAGCGGCGTAAAGAGGTCGTCGCCAGGGAAATAGCAGGGGTCGGAGGTTCCTCGGGGAGACCCGTCAATGAGGCGATCCAGCAAGTCCACAACGCGCGCATCTTTGATCCGTCGCCGGAGCTTCTCCCTGAGCAAATCGTGATCGATAGACGGGAAATACTGCCGGACATCCATTTTCAGGACATACCGGTAGGTCTGCGCCCAGGCTTGATAGCGATCCACCGCAGCATGCACCCCCTTGCCCGTCCGGCAGGCGTAGCTGTCTGAAATAAACGTGCGATCCAGAGACGGCTCGATGCAGTGCATCACCGCGTGGTGCACGACCCGATCGCAAAACGGCGCCGCAGCGATGACGCGGGGCTTGCGCTCGTAAATCGTGAAGAGCCGGTAGTCACCCGGTTGATATGTGCCATCGCGCAACGCGCGTTGCAGAGACAGCAGCTCACGTTCGAGATTGAGCCCGAACTCAGCCACGCCCGGTCGCTTCCGTTTACCCCGCCGGGCCCTGCGGTAGGCCCGCAGGAGATTCTCAAAACTCGTGAGTGGCCCCCAGAGGCCATCGATCCGTGTCATGGCTGTGGCTGAACCGGGGTTTGACTGCGGAGCCAGCCGCCGATCTGCCGGCCCAGGTCATCCATCAACGTGGCGCCATGCTCATACCGGCGTGTCGCCATCACTTTCAACTCATGAGCCAGCCTCCACAGGTGACGCACCACCTCCAGTTGCAGATTCGCGCGCCGCAACGAGGCCTCCTTCTTGCGGCTGTAGGCCGCTTCAACAAGCAGTTCCAGCACCTCGAGCAACCCGGCCTCGATGCGCTCCCCCAGCGTGAATCGTCGCACGCGTGGGAACTTGTCGAGTTGCGGAATCAGCCAGAGGAGCAGCTCATGGCATGATTGCACGGCCTGGGGTGTGCTGGGAGTCGTCATGCAGCGCCTTCTTTCAACCAGCCCGTCGATAGCGCACCATACGGAACAAGAGGCAAAGGGTCAAAGAGCACAGGGCATAGGGTTACGGAAGGTCCTGGGCAAGACGGACGCCGAGGCCGTCGAACCGGTTGACGGCGAAGTTCCAGTCCCGGTTCGATACACGCAGGTTCCCCGGGCCGAAGTCCAGGAGCCGCCCCGGATCACGCGCCCTTTGCAGTTCCCACCATCCGCTTCTAACCAGGCGGTTCCATCCGTCGGAGCCCCCTGGTAGTCATTGTGCGCGCAATCTTCGACCCACTCAAACACATTCCCGCTCATGTCATACAGCCCGCGAGCATTGGGTTTCCTCCCCTTATCTTCCCCCACAGGCGCGGTGCGGTTTTGAGAGTTGGCTGCGTACACTGCATAATTCTTCAGTTGCTCCTCATCGGAGGTTCCTGCCCAGATGTCATCCTTGCCTCCGCCTCGCGCCGCATATTCCCACTCGGATTCTGTCGGCAACCGAAACCGTTTTCCCGTTTCACGAGATAACCAGTCAGCATAGTCCTTCGCTTCATGCCAGGACACATTGATGACCGGCCGGCGGCCGCGCCCCCAACCCTGATCACCCGGTAATGAACGACCCGTCGCAACGGCGAATCGGTCGTATTCTTCGAAGGTGACCTCAAAGCGCCCGATGGCGAATGATTTGATCCTGACCTCGTGCACGGGTTGCTCTATTGCCCCACCTAAACCATGGGTGTCACCTTGCCGAAACGTTCCGCCGGACACTGGTTGCATCTCGGGCGCCAGGTGAATGCTCACAAAAAGCGATCGGACTTTGAGTCCAGCCTGATCGAGGTTATAGCCCTTCTGCCACAGCCAGGTCGTGCCAGCCACCAACAAGAGTACGAACGTAACGGCCATATTCACAAGCCATTGGGCTCTGCGGCTCGCCGCAAGGTAGTCCTTCATCACTGAGGTGGCAGTTCCCCCCGCCCACCGAAAGTCGTTGTATTCCCGGCCGGATGCCAGCCCGCTGAACCAGGGCTTGCCCATGTTAACCCATTTGCGCGCGCGGCTCTCCAGGAGCGTGCGATCCACCAGCATTTTCTTGTGGGTCTCGACATACTCCTGCAAGGCAGGCCACGCCTCGAAGAGTTTTTCATGGCTGAGCGACACAGTGGCGGCCTCCCCTTCCCCTTCGGTTCGGAGCAAGCGCTCTGTCACCAATAGATCGACGACGTTCCGCAGAGTCCCGGTAAACCCGGATAGCGGCGGGCGGTTCCGCGTGGGGACACCCTCTTCTTTTTGCACCTTGGCCAATGTTTGGAAAATGGCGGGCAACACCTGCCCAGTTTTAGCTCCCACCGTGCGCTCGATTTTTTCTTCCACGGTTTTGACGTGTGCTTCTATCGCTCCGGCAACTCTTCCCAGCCGCTTGTACATGTCCTCGCTCAGATCATGATTCACCCGATTCTCGAAGAGCTGCTCCAAGACAAACCCAAGCAGCGGCAGATTCACTTCCTTCGAACCTGTTTCCTCGACGATCAGGTGGGCAAGCTGGTCGGTGATGCGCAGACCAGCACAGCGAGCGGGCTTCACAACCATATCGGTCAGCATGAACGACTCGACAGGCCCTACCGGAAAATGCCCCGAACCGCGCAGCACCTTCACCATGTCAGGATGGCGGTGGCAGTACTGCAGATGGTCGCTTCGGATGGTCGCCAGAACCCATACTGTTTTTTCTTGTGCGGCGTGATACAGCGCCGAGAGAAACTGGTTGGACTTGGTCCTATCCTGAGACGTAAAGAGCTCTTCCATTTGGTCGAGAAAGAGCACCAGCGCCTGACTCTCGGTGCCATCCTTGACGATTCTTCTGATATGGCCCGGTAGGGTTTCCGGTTCCCGATTGAGATCTTCGATGATCGCGTCCGGCCTCAGTCCCGCGCGGGTGGCCATGGAACCGAGCGCGGCCAGGAGGGAATTCCACGGATCCTGGCCCTGACTCGGCACCATTCGCACGCAATCGCAGCTCTCACCGCCGGGAAGCCCCCCGGCTTCGAGCTTTGGCAAAATTCCGGCATCCACGACCGAGGACTTGCCGACCCCCGAATCGCCACTGATAAGGATGAAGCGTCCTTCCGGCAGCCGCATGCGGTCGAGAATATCTCGGATCTCCGCATCGCGCCCAAAGAACACCGGCGCATACTTGCGGGTGAAATGCATCAAGCCGGGATAGGGTGAGTCGTTTTTCTCGACATCCCAGGTGACGGCCGCTGGCGTGGCTGGTTCTGTAGCATCCGGTGAGGCTGGTTTCTTCTGGTTCGTCAGGTGCTTGGCCACCGCCGCGAGTACGAGGGCAGCGAGCTCATACGGCGACGCAAACGCGCCGGCCAGTTTCTCCGTGAGCAAGTACTGCCGCAACGTATTGATGCGGTCGCCTTTGTCTGCTGACGTACGGGCGTCATCATACGAGCGAGGCCAGTCCGTGGTCTCGTTCACCACAAACGTGAGGCAGGATTTGTGGAGAGCTTCGGCGCGGCGGAACTCCAGCTCGGTGATCGACCAGCCTTGGGGATTGTTGTGTTGGGAAGGGGGGACGTACCCATAGCGAAAGGCGAACAGGCCGATGTAGATATCGGCCTTCTCCACGTCTTTGAGGCATTGATCGACCGGCCGCTGGTCCGCCGCAACATAATCCTCCATCGCGATGACCTGATAGCCGCTTTTTCGAAGCGCCTCGACCACGACGCGTCGATACTCTTTCAAGTCTTCGTACGTGGAGGAGAGATAAATCGTCGCCATAGCGCTGAAGGGGTGGTGAACGCGTGGAACTGGCAACAGGCTACGTTGTACGTATGATCCTGTCAACCGGCACAGGAAATGAAATACCAGTATTTGTGGGACTCGGCGCTCTTGCTGAATGAAGGGCGAATCGGGTGAGTGCGCCGTGGAATTGGTAACAGGCTATTTTTTACACATGATCCTGTCAACCAGCCCAGGAGAGACACAGCAGTATTTGCGGGGATTGAGCAGTTTGCGTCCGCGACGGCCATCGAGGCAACCGGCGACTCGCCACTCGGAACGCGTCTCTCGTGTAGAATTAGAAGCTGATCGCTGCCGGATATCTATGACAAGAGATCCTCCATCTCTTTGAAGATTGCATGTGATCGGACTATAATGGTCATATCGATGAGTACCAGGAGGCTACTTCATGAAGTCCACACAGGTCTCTGAACTCAAGGCCACGCTAAGCCAGTGCTTGGCCAAGGTGAAGGCTGGGGAGGAGTTGATCGTCATGGAACGGGGCAAACCCATCGCCAAGTTGGTCCCGATGCCGCGACACAGGGACACGGAGACCGCCCAGCTCGCTGACTTGGTGCGGGCCGGCTTGGTCCGCAGTGGGTCGGGGAAATTACCGGTCGGGTTCTGGAAGCTTCCGCGCCCGAAGGACCGGAAAGGGCGGGCGTCGCAGGCCTTACTTACTGAGCGTGCCGAGGGCCGATGAAGTTCTGGGATGCTTCGGCGCTGATCCCGCTCTGCTTGGATGAATTGCAGACCGCCTCGCTGAGGAAGCTCGCGGAGGAGGATGAAGCCATTGTGGCCTGGTGGGCTACACCGGTGGAATGTTATTCCGCGTTCGCTCGACTCAGACGTGAAGACTTCCTGACCACCATGGAAGAAGAACAGGCACGGACTGTCCTCACGGCGTTAGCAGCGGAATGGACGGAAATTGAGCCGAGTCGTGTCGTTCGGGAGCAAGCAGGACGGGCACTCCTACTGCATCCGCTCCGAGCGGCGGATGCGCTGCAACTCGCTGCGGCGCTGGTGTGGAGTCGGGGGCAGACGGCAGGCCATCACTTCGTCTGTCTCGATCAGCGCCTCCGGGAAGCAGCTCGACGCGAGGGGTTTACCCTGTTGCCGCCTGCTCCTTGACCGGCTTGAAGTCTCCCTCGACAACGAGGCCGAAGTGCTTCTGGAGCAGCTGCCTACACTCTTCATCATCCTTCACATGAAGTTATCTTGTGGCCCCGTCCGAGCGGATCTTGAGCAGCCTGTCGGTGAAGATTCTCCGCCCGTTCAGCGTCGGCATCGTGCAGATGCGCCGCTGGGTGAAGGGCGAATCGGGTGAGTGCGAGTGGTAGTAGTTCGCGAAGGTATAGTCCACCGGCAAGCAGGGCTCGAGCGTAAAGGAATAGAGACTCGCCCAAGCCCCTTCGATCTCACATTGCAGAAGGTACTCCCCTCGCTCATCGGTGGTAAGCCGGAATCGATCCAACCCCTGCCGATCATCATGGCCGACAGTCAAAACAAAAGGTTCACGTAATCCATGACCTCCGAATCCGACGTCTACAATCCACCGCTCCCCCTCTATGGAAACAAGCAACACCTGATGGCTTCGCGGCCTGACCCCTTCCGCACCGTACAACACACGGGCGGCCAGTCTGGTCACGGAGAACCCGAGCTGTTCCAACAGCAGCGCAAACAACCCGTTCAGCTCGAAACAGTAGCCACCCCGTCGGCTCAGCACGATCTTTCGAAAGAGGTCCGAGGGATCGAGAGAAATCGGTCGCCCAAGATGAATATCCAAGTTTTCAAACGGCACGGTCAGGACGTGGG
>JACQHN010000539.1 GCA_016199015.1 Nitrospira defluvii | reverse complement strand
TGGCCGCCTACAATGCCGGCGAAGGTAAGGTGATGCGAGCCCTGCATACCGCTCAAGCAGAAAGCTTTTCAGACATCGCAAAAACCCGCCTGATCCGGCGAGAAACCAAAGAATACGTGCCCCGTTTTATGGCCGTCACGATTATCGCCAAGAATCCTGATCGCTACGGATTCCCGCAGAATGAGATTCGACCACACGAGTTCGAAGAAGTGGTCGTGCGACGCCCCATCCACTTCAAGGCCATTGCTAACCTGACGGGGATCTCGTATCAGGAATTGAAGGTCCTTAATCCGGAATTGCGGCGGGACGCCACGCCACCGGATGATACCGAATATCGCCTGAAAGTTCCGGTCGGCACTAGAGAGCGAGTGGAACAGCTGCTGGATCGAGCCCCGACCCACAAGTTCGCACCGCTCCCAATTTCGGTCAAGGTACGGCAAATCAGGAACGAGCCTGAGTCCGGACAGTGGTATCGTGTCCGCGTGGGCGATTCCCTTGAGAAGATCGCCAAGCGCTTCAAGATCTCCGTCAAAGTCCTTAAGACCAACAACAACCTCACAGGCCCCACCATCAAGGCAGGGAGCCGCCTCGTCATCGCGCACTAACTGCGACAACTCACGGCCACGTCACTCACGGGCGAGCGGCTACGGCTTCTTTTTAGAGGTCGGTGCAGCGGACTTGCCTGAAGACTTTGCGGGCGACTCAGGCTGAGGAGCGGGCGCACTTGCCGCCGAGGCAGGTGTGACACCGGCCGGCGGACTATCCGGAGACTTCTTCACTTCCAACACCTTCACCCGGACGGCCGCTTCACTCGTGAAGGGCGAGTTGGGATAATTCTTCATCAGGTCTTGGTAATGCGCGAGCGCCCCCTCGGGACGGGACTGCGACTCTTCCATTTTTGCCAGTTCAAAGAGCACATGATCCTTATTGAGGGCACCGGGAATTTCGAGAATGCCGGCAAAAGCCTTGGCTGCCTGGTCACGATCCCCTTTCACCAAATAGGCGTACGCCAACCGTTGCTGGACCAGACCCAGCAATGAGGGGTTGGAGCTGTAGAGCAACATGAATCGCTTGTAGGTTTCGATCCCCGCATCGACTTCATTGCTTAGTACCTGCGCATTGCCCAGATGGAACAAGGCTAAGGGGGCGACGGGGGTTCGTGGATACTGATCCACAACCTGTTTGTACAGGTTAATGGCCTGGGTGAGCTGCTCGTGCGCTTTCTTCGGATCGTCGGCCGGCCGATTGAGGTAGTGCAGCGTGGCTTCCTGATCAAGTTCACGCGCCTTTAATGTGGTCTGATAGTCATACCAGATGACTCCGATGACCACTGCAGCCGCAACCAGCAACACCCCCAGGCCAACCAGGAGCGCCCGCCGCTGTTCCTGCAGCACGAGCAGAAACCGTTCAACCCCGCTCAGCAGATGGGTTTCGTCGAGTGGATCGGCTTTTGTGGGGACCTTGATTCGATAGCTCATAGGTGCACGATCATCTTATTGGGACCAAAAAAGAAACGGTCGTTTCCGGCAGCATCGCGCCTTATACTAGGGACGAGTCAGCCTTGTCAAATATTCCGGCGGGTCCAAAGAACGAGTAGCTTGTGTTTGAGCAACACCTCAGAAAACTAGATGATCAGCACCTGCTGCGCCGGCTTCGGACCATCGCCTCGGCCACGGGGCCCACGGTCATGCTGGACAATCGCCGTGTCATACTCCTCTCATCCAATAACTACCTGGGTCTTGCGACGCATCCGGCCGTCGTGGAAGCCGCGGTTGCGGCCACCAGACAATACGGAGCGGGATCCGGAGCATCGCGACTCGTGTGTGGCACTCTCCCGCCTCATGAAGCTCTCGAAACGGCCCTCGCACAGTTCAAAGGCACGGAGGCATCCCTTACGTTTGCCGCGGGCTACCTGGCCAACATCAGCGTGATTCCGACCCTTATTGACAAGGGCGGTCTCATCCTGGCCGACCGCCTCTGCCACGCGAGCCTGATCGACGGCTGCCGATTGAGTGGGGCCACCTTTCGCGTGTACCGCCATCGGGACATGAATCATTTGGAACGATTGCTCGCCCGTCGATCCTCAGCTACACCCACGCTCATTGTGACCGACGGTCTTTTCAGCATGGACGGGGATATCGCACCGCTGACCGACATTGCCCTCTTGGCTGAACGGTATGACGCGACAGTCTTTGTGGACGATGCGCACGGGACAGGAATTTTGGGTCGAACCGGAAGAGGTACCCTAGAACATTGCGACGTGGAATCGCGCTTGCCCTACCACATGGGCACCTTGAGCAAAGCGCTCGGTAGCGCCGGAGCGTACCTCGCCGGCTCAAGCGCATTCATTGCCTATCTCGTGAATACATGCCGTACCTTTACTTACACGACCGCCCCCCCACCCGCTTCTGCCGCGGCAGCCACCGCCGCCCTTCGGGTCATTGAGCAAGAACCGGAACGGCGCGCCCGGTTGTGGCACAATCGTGAACGCCTCGCACAAGGGCTTACGCGACTTGGCTTCCGACTCACCGCATCGGAAAGTCCGATCCTGCCGATCCTCGTCGGTGATCCCGATCGTGCCGTGAGCCTCGCTCACGCGCTGCTGACTCACGGCGTCTACGCCCCCGCCATTCGTCCGCCGACAGTGCCACCCACCACTAGCCGGCTTCGACTCACCATCACGGCCGACCACACCGCCGAGCACATCGACGAGGCACTGACTGCACTCGAACAAGCCGGTCGTGCGCTTAACCTGATCTAACGTTGCACGCTACGGCCATTCATTCGCGAACCGTCCGCAGCCGATCATTTCTTCGCCGTCCCTTCTGGATATTTTCTTGCTTTCTCACCCTCCTATGGCATGATCCAAGAAGCTCGACAGGCCATACTCACTCATAACTACGCTCGTTTATCCGAACATACGCTTACTTCATGGAGTGATCCGATGATTGACATCTCCAAACTGTTGACCTTTGGCGTCCAGCAAGGCGCCTCAGACTGTCACATCAGCGCTGGCGAACCGCCGATGATCCGCCTGCATGGCGATCTCAAGAAGCTCGACCATCCTCCTTTGAGCCAGGATGAAACCCACGCGCTCATTTACGACATGATGAGCGATGTGCAGCGAAAGAACTTCGAAGAACACCGGGAGTGTGACTTCTCGTTCGACCTCGGCGACATCGCCCGGTTCCGCGTCAACGTGTTCGTACAAGGCCGGGGATTGGGCGCCGTCTTCCGGACTATTCCGACTGAAATTCTTCCGCTGGAAAAACTTGGCATGCCGCCGATTCTCCGGCAGCTCTGCGATCGCGAGAAAGGCCTGATCCTTGTCACTGGCCCGACCGGATCAGGGAAGTCCACCACGCTCGCAGGGATGATCGACTATCTGAACAACACGTACGAAGGGCATATCCTTACGATCGAAGATCCGGTGGAGTTTGTGCACAAATCCAAAAAATGCCTCGTCAACCAACGAGAGCTTGGCGTGCATACCCTCTCTTTCGCGAATGCGCTCCGTGCCGCCCTCCGCGAAGACCCCGACATCATTCTCGTGGGCGAAATGCGGGACTTGGATACGATACAACTGGCCCTGACTGCGGCCGAAACTGGGCACTTGGTCTTCGCGACCCTCCATACCTCCAGCGCGCCGAAGACCGTCGATCGTATCATCGACGCCTTCCCTCCAAACCAGCAGGCGCAGGTCCGCGCACAGCTGTCGGAAACGCTGGAAGCGGTGTTGACGCAGACGCTCCTCAAAAAAAAGAGCGGCGGCCGCATCGCAGCGGTGGAGATTATGGTCGGGACCACAGCGGTTCGGAACCTCATCCGCGAGGGCAAACTGCATCAGATTCCCGGTGTCATGCAGGCTAGCCAGAAAGATGGCATGCAGACCATGGACATGGCCCTGGTCGACTTGGCATCGCGAGGCCTGGTGACGAAGGTTGAGGCTCAGTCACGAAGCATGAATCCCAATCTGTTTACCGCCGCAGTAGGAGGCGCCGCGTGAGCGCTAGCCCCGCGCTACGTCAATGGGCCCCACGCAGCAGTTGAAAGAGGCACCTCATGGATGTTCGCACGCTTCTTGAAGTGATGGTCAAGCAGGAATCCTCCGACCTGTATCTCACGGTCGATGCGCCGCCCATCTATCGCATCCATGGCTCGACGCATCGAACCGATGCGCCGCCATTTACGAACGAGCAGCTGGAATCACTGGCGCTGGCCCTGATGCGTGGCCAGCAACGGGGCGAGTTCGAAGAAAAAATGGAGATGAATCTCGCCCTGTATTACAAGGAATTGGGCCGTTTCCGCGTGAACATCTTCCGCCAGAAGGGAAACGTCGGGCTGGTATTTCGACATATCAAAGCGGAGATCATGACGGTCGAGCAACTGGACCTGCCGCCCATTGTGAAAGACATCGCCATGACCAAACGCGGGCTGGTGCTCGTCGTCGGCGCCACCGGATCCGGTAAATCCACCACGCTGGCCGCCATGATCGATCATCGCAACACCGTCCATGCCGGCCACATCATCAGCGTGGAAGACCCGATCGAGTTCGTTCACCATCACAAGAAATCCATCGTCACCCAGCGCGAAGTCGGTTTCGATACCCATTCATTCGGCCACGCCCTGAAGAACACCCTGCGCCAAGCCCCGGAC
>JACQHN010000564.1 GCA_016199015.1 Nitrospira defluvii | reverse complement strand
GCCGATCATCGTGGCGATCATGATGAACCGTGTGTCGCCTGCGCCGCGCAACGAACCGGCCAGCACCATCGTCAGCGCCAACGGCACTTGCAGCAGCGCCACGATTTTTAGAAACACCGTGCCCAAGTCGATGACGGCTTCGTCGCTGGTGAATGCGCGGAGCAGAGCGTAGGGAAAAAAGAAGAAGACGATCCCCATCGCGGACATGATGAAGGTGGCCATCCGGTTCGCTTCCCAGTTTTCGAGTTTGGCTCTCGTGTATTTGCCGGCGCCGATACTCTGCCCCACCATGGTAGCCGCGGCGATGGCGAAGCCGTAGCCGGGCAAGAATGAGAGCGATTCGATCGACAATCCGACCTGATGGGCGGCGTAGGAGACTGTGCCGTAGACCAGGACGATCTTGGTGTAGAGCAGAATGCCGGCTTGCTGCACGATCCGCTCACCCGAGACCGGGGTACCCACCTTCCAGATGGTGCGAACCAGGTCGAGTCGAAGCCGCTTCGACGGTCGGAGGATCGGCCGGCAGCGGGAAAAGAGATACAACGACCCGGTTGCCTCTGCGATACCCACGGCGACGGCGGCGCCCTTCACGCCGAACGCTGGAAATCCCCACTGACCGTAGATCAACGGATAGGCAACGGCGATGTGCAGGACGTTGACCAGGATCATGGCGTACATTGGCGTTTTGGTATCACCGGTTCCCTGGAGGATCGAGGAGAGAACCGCGAGAAGGACCGTGAAGGGGATCACCAAAAAGATAAGGGTTGAATAGGGCAGTGCGAGTGCGAGGACCTCGGGCTCTGCGCCGAGCAACTCCATGATCAGTCTGTTCGCCGAGAGGCCGAGTACGGCCAGCGCAAGGGACACCAGCACTGACAGCCCCAGAAAGTGCCGAGCGGCCTGACCTGCCTCCTCGTAACGACGGGCGCCCCACTGTTGAGCGATGATAACGTTCGTTCCCACCGAGAGGCCTGAAACCAATGTCGTGGCGATAAAGGCGAGCAACTGGCCCAAGCCGACGGCGGCAATGGGAATCGCGCCCAACCCCCCCACGAGAAAGACTGCGACGATGCCTTCGGTCCGTTGCAGCAGGCTGCTGACCGTGACGGGGAGGGCGAGAGTCATCACCGATCGTCTGATTTGTGCGACGCCGTTTGCCATGGGGCGCCATCCTACCAGAACTCGGTTGCGGACGAGGATGTCCTTCTGTGAGGGGATTAGACTGGACAATGGGAGCGCGGCTTCGGTAGCCTGGAACCATCCATGTTGATCACGCCCGAGCCTGCCGCTCGTTCCTCCTACCGGCTGTCCAAATCGCGATACCTGTCCGGACTGCAGTGCCACAAGCGTCTGTACCTGGAAATTCATGCCCCGGCGTTGGCCACGAAACCGGATGCGGCCACACAGGCGATCCTCAATATGGGCACGGATATCGGCGAATTGGCTCGCGAGCGATTTCCAGGCGGGCGGCTGGTCAAGGCCGGATACCGTCAGTCTCAAGAAGCTCTGGACCAGACGGCAGAGCTCCTTCAGGATCCGACCCTGCCGGCCCTGTTCGAGGCGGCGTTTCAGTTCGATCAGGTCTTGATTCGTGTCGATGTGCTGGAACGTGTCGGAGTGAATGAGCTGGGGCAACCGACTTGGCGGCTCGTCGAAGTGAAATCATCCACCAAGCTGAAGGCCACGCATCTGGATGATCTCACGATCCAAAGCTATGTCCTGGAAGGGGTCGGCTTGGCGCTCGTGGATATCTGTCTGATGCATGTGAACACGCAGTATGTCTTCGATGGTCGGCAGCTCGATCTTGCCCAACTCTTTGGGCTCCGCTCCTTGAACGAGACGGTGCGCCCACGATTGCCGGAGGTCCCATCACGTCTGGCCGCCATGCACACGATGCTGGCGGAGATGTCCGCCCCGGCCATTGCACCGGATGAGCATTGCCACAGTCCCTACGAATGTCCGTTTTGGGCCCATTGTACGCAGGAGAAGCCACCGCGGTGGATTTACCACCTGCCTGGGAGCAGTAAGACCGTCACCCTCCTCCGGGAGCTCGGCGTCGAGACCATCGATGACATTCCCGACCATGTGACGTTGACGCCGGTGCAGCGCCGGGTGAAGGACAATCGGGAATGGATCGGCGAGGGGCTGCGGGCAGCGTTGGCAAAAGTCCGGTATCCCGTACACCATCTCGATTTTGAAACCTTCATGCCGGCGGTGCCGAAATTCATCGAGACGAGGCCCTACCAGGTGATCCCGACTCAGTGGTCCAATCACATCGAACAGAGCGACGGAACCTTGAGCCATGCTGAGTATCTCTGTCAGGATGGCCGCGACCCACGCGAAGAACTGACGGTGAGCTTGCTGGAGTCGTTGGGGCAGGAGGGGAGTATCTGTGTGTATTCGAGTTATGAACGCTTGATCCTGGAACGGCTTGCCGAAGGCTTCCCGTCACTCAGAAAGGATCTCAAGGGCGTCATCGCGAGATTGTGGGATCTCCACGTGGTCATTAGGGATCATTATTACCATCCCGATTTCGACGGCAGCTACTCGATCAAGGCCGTCTTGCCGGCGGTGGTGCCGTCGTTGAGTTATGGGGATCTTGCCATTCGCGATGGGGGAGTGGCGGCCTGCGAATACTCTCGTATGATCTTTACCGTCAGTGACTGGATCGAGAAGGCACAGATCGAAGAGGCCTTACTGCGGTACTGCGAAAGGGATACGCTGGCGATGGTCGAGCTGCGGAGAGAGTTGAGGAAAAGAGCCGGTTAACGCCTGCCTCGGGTCCTGATCCATTTCACCATCTGCACGCACGTCGTTTCAATCTTCTCGTCTGCCATCAGCGCGACTCCAGCGAGTGCTAAGAGCGTCATCACCAGTGCGAATTCAGTCTGTTCAAACATGTGGCCCTCCTGTGTGGACCAGAGACTAGCCTGGACCAGCGCAAGCGAACAGACCACTAGCCCGCATTATTCACGAGGGTTCGTGACGAAACCGCCGAGACGCCAAGCGAGACGGGCGCGCGGAGCCGCGAGGGAGGGAGGCATCCTTGAACAGGATGTTGACCGACTGAGCG
>JACQHN010000535.1 GCA_016199015.1 Nitrospira defluvii | reverse complement strand
GGCATAGAGGGTCTCCTGTACTTTTAGATCACGAAACAATCGCCCATATTGGAGGGCTAAATCCGGCACCGTGATCATCGCCGGATGAAGCCGCTCCCCTGGCAACATACCCTTTCCACCCTTGCCGAACTCCAGCAGAGCCAGTTGCTTCTTCAACTCTTCAATGCTGGAACGAACACGCGTGAGGTCGGGGTGCTCCGGGGAGAGGTAGGCGCTCATCACTTGTAGCTGCACCTCATAGCCCGTGATCTGTCCCTGAATCATGGCCGCGGCCTCGATCATGGCTTTCGACTGCGCCTCAACCGCGACGGCTTTGTTCTTGGTCTGAAAATCTCGCAAGGCTTCTTCCGTTTTCACGAGTCCCACCTGCGTCTCCGCGAGACGCCGCTCAATGAACTCGCGGTTATGGCTCGCCTTACTGACGTTCAACGTACGATTGAGCCGGTCCAGATTGGCCACAAAGTAGGCCGCGATATTTGCCGCCATTTGGGGATCGCGATCTTCCACTGTCACCTTGATGACTTTCTCTTTCGACAAGGTCACGCGGACCCGCTCTGCCAATTCAACGCGGGTATCGTGCATGGTCCGCTCGTTGTAGACAGCCATCAGGCCGAACTTGGCAATCACCTCGTCCGCCATCACCCGTGACTTGAGGATGGCCACGAACACATCGGTGGGTGTGGTCGGGATTCCGGGAAGCCCGACACCAAGATTCTGAGCCATGCCGCCGGCCCCGGTGGCCGTCAATAGTGCAGCAAGGCTCCCGCCCTCTTTAGAGTCCAGCTGCGGCAGCAGAGTTGCTGTCGATTCATAGGCCTTGGGAAGGAGAAAGAAACTGACGCCGAACGCCCCGAGCAGCGAGACCAGCAGGATCGTCGCAATGACACCCCGCCGGCGGGACAGCACCGACCAGAGGTCGAGCTGGTCCGGCGCGTCGTACGATGACCGGGGTGCTCCATGACCGACAGAAGCAGTCATAACGACCTGTGGGGAATCCAGTAGCCGGCTCATGATGGATGATGTTCCGTTTATCGACCGACGACGGCAATGCCGGCTGCGGTCAGCGCCACGCTACCGATAATGCTCGCCACCGTCTGCCACAGCGCAAGTTGAGGAGTACGCGCTTCGATTTTCTGAGGCACCACGATCGTATCTCCGGAACGGACCTCCTTGACGGCCAGGTACGCCGAATCGGTGGTGCCGTTGGCCCGCATCACATACATTTCTTTCTTGTTGGCATCCTCCGTCAATCCACCCGCTTGCCGCAAATACTCGTCCAGGCCCAGAGTCGGCCGATAGACGACCGTACTGGGATTCTTCACCGACCCAATGATGCTGACCGTTTGGGGTGGCGTCGGCATGAGAATCCGATCTCGCCCTTCCAAGATGATGTCGTCTTCCGTTCCCTCAAGCCGATCGACCGACTCCATGCGAATCACCACACGCCCGAGCTCTAGTCGCGAGGTAATCGCCTCCAACTGCTGGAGACGCAAGGACAGCACCTGTTGTTCTGCAAGCCCTCCCCCAGCGGTCAAAACCGCGGCGGTGCTCAGTCCGGTGGATCCTGCCGCCATTCCGGCCGACTGTGCCGTCAGACGCTGGCGCTCCGACGCCACGAACCGCTCCAGCTCCGCCTGCTGCCGAAGCTTGACGGACTCCCGCGTAAGAACCAACCCGGCGGGAAAGGCGTTCGGCGTGACGCCACCGGCCCGCTTCAGCACCGAGCTTAACCGTTCCCCCATTTCAATGGTGAAGTAACCCGGCCTCTTCAGTTCACCTTCCACCAACACCAGATTCGGCGGCCGATGCTGGCTGGCTACAACCACTTGGTCCAGACGTTGGAGTTCATAATTTTCGCCGGCGCTCCCTTCAAGCAATGCCTTAGGGCTGAATTGAATCACCTGAGTTTGATAGGTGACAGGGTCCGTCCTCACGATCTCGGCACGATCGTCATAGGCATCCACCGTCAGCTGATCATGGATCAGGAGGTCTTTCACCTTCATGCCTGGACGGTATTCATAGGGTCCGGGGCTTTTCACCGCACCGACGAGGCTCACGACGTTGGTAATTTGGGTCGGGAGAATACCAATCCGCACATAATCCCCATCCAGCACGAGCGGATCACCCCCCGCTACGCCGGGCCGGCTTTTTTCCTGGCCCTGAGAGGCCAGGGCTCCGACCAAATCCACGTCGACCATAATGCGGCCACGCTCCGGGTCGAGCCGGAAGAGATGGCACCGTTGTCGGTCGGACAGCGGAGTGAGGCCGCCGGCTAACGCAAGCAGCTCCGTCAATCGCACTCCTGGCTTCACTTCATAGATAGCCGGCCGCTTGATGGATCCGCTGATCGCCACCACCGGACCCAGCGGCGGAATAAGCACGACATCGCCGGACTGCAATCGTTGATCGAACCGCCGATCTCCTCGCAACAGGAAATCGTACAGGTCAAGCTCCGCCACCGTCTTGCCTTCGCGCATCACCTTGACTTGGCGCAACGATCCGGAACGCGTCGGACCGCAGGCGGCATACAGCGCGTTGGACGTCGTTGCCAGCGCGCTGATCTCATACGCACCCGGACGAATGACTTCGCCCACGACAAACACCTTGATCGTCCGGATCCGGGCCATCGACACATGCAACTCAAAGCGCTTCAGGAGATTACTCAACCTCGCCCGCACCGTTTGCTCCACCTGAGAAAACGTTTGCCCACCCACGGGGATCGCCCCCACCTGCGGGATCACGATCATGCCATCGCGCTCGACAGGCACGATGAAGCTGCGATTAAAATTTGGATCGGGGACGTTCCAAATGTGCACGGCGAGCGAGTCTTGCGGCCCGACAATAAAATCCGGTCCGACCGGAATGTCTTGGATCGGCGAAAAGGTATTGGCCTGGGCATCGAAGAAATCGTACCCGAATTGACGCAAATGGCTCTTCACCCCGTGCAGCACGGAAAATTCGGCAAATGCCTCCTCAATGTTAAAATCCTGCTGACGCAGCTGTTCTGCGGCGAAGGCCTTCTGTTCCGGCAATGGACGCGCCACCCCCGGTTGGGTCCCAGCTTGACTGCCCGGCTGGCCTGAAGGTTGACCCGGGGCCGGCTGGAGGCCCGAGCTGAAACTCTGCCCAAATTGTATCTGACCCACCCCTTTTTTCTCACGCTCCGCTTGAACCTGATACTCGATGCTCGATTTCTCTTTGTCGGCCTGAAGCTTTTCCTGCCGGCGATCGCGTTCCTCCTGCTCCTGCTTCATCCGTTGTTCGATCGAGCTGGGCAAGAGGCTGCTCGGCTCGACAGGCCAATAGTCGTTCAAATTGGGAACCGTCCCCTTCGAGCTGAGATCAGAGGGGGAAGGGACCGGGCAGGGTGTCTGGGTCGGTACAATCGGCTGCAATGCAGTGGGGTTCGTCACAATCACCTGGCCGGGAGAGACTCCCAGCCCTGGGGCATTGAAACCACCAGGGGTGAACAACCCACCCGGCGCACCTGGTTGCATTTGTTGCATCATTCCAGGCGGCACCGACTGCGGCGAAAGATTCTGGGCCAAGAGGGAAGGCGGGAGCATGATGGAGAGAACCAAGACCCAGATTAAGGCGCGGCTCCATGCGACCAAGCGCGAGTGGGGATTGGCACGGTCACGGTGAGAAATAGTCACTACCATGGCTGCTCAAGCCCTCCTGTGCAAGACCCTGCTCCGCAAATGTTGTCGTTCATCTCGGGAAGACAGTCAGGCCACCGCCCGATCCAACGAAAGGTCCATCCATCAAGCCGGTAGCCTAAAACTGCACGGCCAGAGAAGTCCAGAACAAATGGTTCTGGGCCTCGACTCCAGCAGCAAACGTTTCGGCAAAGGGCGTAATAGCAGCCACTTGCCCGGGATTCTTGAGGCGCTGGAACGTGTAGCCGACGGTGAATTGGGTCTGATTCGACCACCACCAAGTCAGGTCGACGGCCGCTTCCCGCTTTTTCTCATGGATGGGCTGTCCGCGATCCCGTTCCTGCAGGTTAAAGTTGGCGCCGAGTTGCAGCGTGTCAGTCAGGTACCGGGTCGTTCGCACGAAAAAGTCGATCCCATCGGTCCCCATATGGTGGCCAAGCGGAAACCCCCGGTACCGCATGCCGCTGGTGTAAGGGGAATTGTTGTACCACACCTGGCGCAGCTCGGGGTGGCGGCGCCGGCCGTAGTCCGTGTCGGCATATTCGATGCGCAGGTCCATGGTATCGCCCTGAAACACCTGCGGGATGTAGAGGCCTCCTAAGAATGCCGTGCGGCTAGGAACAGGAAGTTGCGACCATTTATCTTCCGTGCCGATCTCACCATAGAGCTGCAAGCCGGCGGGAAAGGGAATCAGGTAGGGAACTGAGGGGATTCTGAGCCGGAAATCCGCCATGGCCTGCTCGTTGACATCTCGACCGCCTGTTTGATTCGGTTCGGAGATATACGCGTCGGCCACCACTCCGGGAAATGACTGATCGCGACCTCGCCCTCCGAATTGAGTCAATCGAGTGAGCCCGAATTCAAGCCAAGGTGCCGGTAGATAGCTGATCCGCAGCCCAAAGACTCGGGCCCGCGAGAAATCGCGATTGCGCTCCAATTGAGCGAGAAAGGCGTTGACCTTCCAGTCGCCAAGCCCGCTCAAAAACCCCGGCAATTGAAACGGGCGCTCTGTCCCGAGCTTGATCATGTCCAGGGGAAAGGCATGGTCGGTCAGCAGCAAGGAACCGTGATACCCAGGTCCCCACCATTGCGTGCCTCGCCCGGCCTCCAACGCGATGTTCGCATAGATCAATTTGAGGCTGAACTCTCGCAGGTAGAAATTGTCACTGTTGTTGGTGGCCCCAATGCCCAAGAGATGGCGGTTGCTGATGAATTTCGGCTGGGCCATCAGCGCGGCCCAGTCGCCCACCTCAACCCAGCCGCGCACATCCGTTTGGTTCTGGACACCATTGACATAATATTCGCCGCCGCGATTTTCACGAAACCGGACGGTCTGGCCGCCGCCGATAGAAGACGCATCGAATTCGCTCGTGACGCGGGCGCCGGCACGCAGAGGCCCGGTTTTATCTCCAGCCCGCGCACGGACGGTGCCGAGACGGATGAGTTCCGGGCGAAACTCCGCGAGCAATCGTTCCAGCAGCGGTTCGGCAATCGCCTCACGACCATCCAGAGCGACCGCATCGGCGCGAACCAGCTCGATCGCGCGGGCCACGTATTGAGCTGCCTGCATTCGACTGTACGGCTTGGCGCCGATCAACGCGCGATCGATCACCCCCAACCCGATTAGGCGCTCAATGGCGTCGTAGCCCCAGTGGTGCAGCGGCAGATTGCTGGATGCGAGCGCCACCCCAGCCCATCCCAGCCACACAGCTAGGCCAAATGCGGAACCCAATGAGAGGCGACAGACTTTCACAAGGCAGGCCAGGTGCGGAGGAGAAGAAGTGTGGCGAGACTCAGGGGGCGGACACGAGACCACCCGTCAGCACGCCACGGCGACACGTTATCCTCGCCTGCGCGAATCGGCCTGTGAGAGCCTGGCGATGGTGACGGCATCTGCCGGGGATGAAAGGACGTCCGCGGGCACCATGCCATCGGAATCGCCCACGCCCTCATGAATAGGAGATACACCCCAGGGACGGTACGTGGGCAGAATGTCACAGAGAACGGCCAACACGTTTGAGACATTCCCTTCCGCGGCGGACTCCTCCAGCCGCGTGATCAGACCAGGCAGATGGGACAGAAGGCGTGCCGAATCTTGCCGGACGCAAAGCACCTTCGGGGCGGAGGTGGCCTCCAGCGTTTCGTGACCGGCCACCAGTTCCTCAACTAACTTCTCCCCTGGCCGGCAGCCGAGATAGGTCAGGGCAATGTCCTTGTCG
>JACQHN010000534.1 GCA_016199015.1 Nitrospira defluvii | reverse complement strand
TCCTTGAACAGGATGTTGACCGACCGAGGGGCGAGCCCGCCCGCCGTCAGGCTTGTCGCAGCGGCGTATCGGCGGTTGCAGTAGAAGCCTTCGTGAATAATGCGGGCTAGCAGGCCAGTGCGATCGATTGGACAATATTCTGAAGGAGTCTCGCCATGCACATTACCCTCGATGGAGAACAGTGGCAGTTGTCTGATGACACGTCCCTGATGGACGCGCTGGCCTATCTCAGCGACAAGGCTCATGCGAAGCACCGCATCGTAACGTCGTTAACCATCGGCGGTAAGGCGATTAGCGACCGAGATCTTGCACCGGCCTTCCTCAATCAACCGGGAAAGGATCTGGGTGCGGTGCAGGCCGTTTCCAAGTCCCTGCACTGCATCATTACCGAGGCGAAGCAGGCCATCGACCGCTTCGCCGCCCAGTTGCGAGCGGATGGGCAGGTCTTGCTCACACCTTTGCGATCGGGAACCGGCCAGGTTGGATCGATCGATATCTGGCTGGGGCGCCTCGCGGATTACACGGAGATGTTAGAGACCGGCCACACCCAAGGCGTCGCAGGCCTGTCATCGGCTACACTGCTCCCATGGATTCAGGAATTATTGGGAGCGCGATCCAGCGCCGACCCTGTTCGTGTCGCCGATCTGCTGGAATACGAATTATTGCCGCGTCTCACTGAAGCCACTGCGACCGCTTAATGTTCGTTGTTATTCGATACGGCACACAAACAGATACTGCCTCTCGTTGCAGACATTTCTTGTGCTTCTTGAAACACTTAAGTCTTCCTGATGGGGTGCCGATAAGGGGCACAGCGATACGGTAACAAGGAGCAGCGTGGATGTGCGCACATCTTCACCAGATCTCGTTACCACCTCGTCGGCACGGACGCTGACGATTCTCCGGTAGTCGTGCAGAACCTTCAGGAGGAAGTACGTCATGGCATTAGTCGTCAATACCAACGTCGCGTCTCTGGCGGCACAGCGGAACCTTGGAATCAATCAAGCCCAGCTGGGTCGTTCGGTCGAGCGGTTGTCGTCCGGATTGCGCATCACCCGCGCGTCGGATGACGCTGCGGGCTTGGGCGTATCCGAAACCTTGCGTGCACAGATTCGCAGTATTAACCAAGCCAACCGGAACGCCAGTGACGGCATCAGCTTGACACAGGTGGCCGACGGTGCCGCTGCGTCGATCGGCAGTTTGCTGTCTCGTTTGCGCGAGTTGGCGACCCAATCAGCCAGCGGTACGGTGGGATCGACCGAGCGGTCGTACCTGGATCAGGAATTTGTCGCATTGCGCTCTGAAATCGATCGGATTGCGACGACGACCGAATTCAACGGTCAAGCGCTGCTGAGCGGAAGCAGCAACACCTTCTCGGTGTTCATCGGGTTCAAAAGCGGGACGGGCAACTCGTTATCGGTTGCGCTGAATGACCTTGATGTCGCAGCGGTGGGATTGACCGGGGCGAGCGTCTCGACTGCGGCGGCCGCGCAGGCGGTTCTCGCTACTGTCGATGGCGCCATCAGCACGGTGGCCACCGCACGTGCGAACTACGGGTCGATTCAGGCCCGGTTCGAGGTCGCGATTGAGAACCTGACCGTCACGGCCGAGAACTTCACGGCGGCGGAATCCCGCATTCGCGATGCGGACATTGCCCATGAAACATCTGTGTTCACGAAGAACCAGATCCTCACGCAATCCGGCATTGCGATCTTGGCTCAGGCCAACTCGCTGCCACAGCAGGCGCTGACGCTGCTGCGAGGATAAGGCATCATCCGTCGGATAGCCCTCTCAGAAGAGAGGGCTATCCGCGGACCGATCCTAGGGAGGTAACATGGTCCCAGATGTTACGATTCACAAGGATCTCATCGCGGCCACCACTCATGCGAGCCAGAATACTCCTCAGCATCCCGCTGTTCGCAGCGTTGAGGGACAGAAACCTGAGCCTCAGTCGTCTGAGAGTGATGTCAATAAGCAGGAACTCGATCAGGCGCTCACGCGCGTGCGTGAGGTGTTTCAGAAGGCGGATTCCCGAGTCGAGTTTTCAATCGATCCGGATCTTGATCGGGTAATCGTCAAGATTCTGGATGGGGAATCCGGCACCGTGATCCGTCAGATTCCACAACAGGAAGTCATCGAGCTAGCGAAGAGGCTGGAGACTCCAACCGGACTGCTCCTGCACCATAAGGTGTAGGCTTCTTCACGACATGAAAGGGATGTCATGGCGATTAGTTTCGGCGGGTTAGGCAATGGCGTGGACTTTGGTCAAGTCGTCACCGAGTTGGCTAAAGTTCACCGCCTGCCGATCGACAAACTGACGTCGAAAAAGAAGGATCTCCAGACGAAACTCACGGATTATGGATCCCTCGGGACAAAGCTGCTCGCCCTCCAGAGCGCGGCGAACGCGCTGCGAACGCCCAATAGTTTCGATCGATCCAACAGCAGTGTCAGCGACGAAAAAATATTAAGCGCCCAAGCCGCGGCAGGAGCCGCCAGAGGCAGTTATACCGTCCAGGCCACTCAGCTGGCCAAAGCCCATCAAATTACGAACAAAGCAGCCAAAGCCCTCTCCAACACAACAGGCGCGATTGTGTCCGGCGGTTCCGGAACCTTCACCTTCAAGGTCGGATCAGGTTCAAATCAAAGTATCGCCCTCAACGATGGCGCCACACTCGATGACCTTCGTTCGGCCATCAACGATCTTGGAGCCGGCGTCTCCGCCTCTGTGATCAATACCGGAACTGAATCGACCCCGGCCTACCGGTTGACGCTCACGGCGACCGCGTCAGGCGCGGCTAATGCCGTGACGATCGTGACGGACACGACGACCCTCGACTTCTTGAACGCAAGCGGGACAGGTGGCTCCGATACGCTGCAAGCCGGGCAGAACGCCATCCTGGTCATCGGAGATCCGGATGCAACCACCATCTCCATTCAGCGGGAAAGCAATGTCATCACCGATGCCATACCGGATGTGACGCTGACGCTGAAAGCAAAAACCACGACCGACCCCGTGACGGTCAACATCAATGCCGACCCCGAGACCGTCAAAACCAATATCAAAGCGTTGGCGACGGCCTATAACGATATCGTGAAGTTCGTCAATGAGCGCACCGCGTACGACATCACCACGAAAACCGGGGGGCGCTTTTTTAACGAGAGCACCGCAAAGAACGTGCTGACGCAATTGCGCAGCGCGCTCTCAGGCGAGGTAAGTGAACTCTCCACATATAAGACCTTGGGCGCCGTGGGGTTCAAAACGGAGCGTGACGGCACCGTGACGATTGAAGACGCCAAGCTGGACTCGGCCTTGGCCGGCAACTATTCCGCCACGAAGGCCTTGTTCGTCACTCAACCGACTTCGATCGGCATCGCCCAACGTATCACCCAGGCGGTCGACCTCCTCGATAGCGTCGACAGCGGGGCCTTCACCATTCGGAAGAATTCCATTACCGCACAAATCAGCAAGTTGACCGCGGAGATAGGGCGCAAGGAGGATGTCGCCTCGCAATATGAGGAACGTCTTCGACTGCAATTTGCACAACTGGACGGTCTGTTACAAAAACTGCAAGGACAAAGCAGCTCCCTTCAGGCGCTGAGATAACCAATAGGGTCACCATGATTGCCAATGCCGCCCATGCCTACCAGCAGACTCAAGTGATGACCGCCAACCGCGTACAATTAATCGTGCTCCTCTACGATTCCGCCATTCAATCATTAGAGCTGGCACGAGAAGCCATTCTCATCAACAACTACAAAGACAAAGCCCGTTTCCTCGATCGCAGTATGGCCATCGTCGGGGAACTATCCAGCGTCCTGGATTTTGAGCGGGGCGGGGAGATCGCCCTGTCGTTGCATCGGCTGTACGACTACATGGTTCAACAGTGTATTCAAGCCAACCTCCGACACAATGGCAAGCACCTGGACGGACCGATTCGCTGCCTGACCACATTGCGCGACGGCTGGCAGGTGGTTGCTCGGCAGGAAGCGGTGGCCCATGCCGGCAGCTAACCCGCATTCGGCAAAATCACTCCACGAGAATCAGTCCATTGAGCTTCTCACACAGCAAGCCTTTGAGGCCTCGCAAGCAGGTGACTGGGATCGAGTAGACGCCTGCTACACGAGGCGCGGAATCAGCCTGCAAACATGCGTACTCGATCGAGCCGAGGCGCAACGTGTGCTGGCCATAGACGAACAAGTCCGTGCGGCGGTGCTGGTGGCGCAAGCCGCGATTTCCAGCCTGCTGGCCGACACCGCACAGGTAAAACATCACCTTCGGCGTCTGCGGGAAAGCGTCGGACAGGTGGCTCCCGCACAAGGGGCGATGCATCGTGAAGCCTAACTGCTCTGGAAGCCTCGCGGCGCTCGGCAAGCGCGTCACCCTATACCCTGATATGTGCATCGGCGTTCCCGGTTAGAAGCATACTTCTCGCTCTCGATATGCCACGGATGGCAGACACAATACCCACACACCCGAGTGAACTCCCGCTCATACGAGCAGGAGCCGCTCAAGTTCGGCTCCTCGATCGTCCCCCTCATTCAAGAGGAGGCCTTCGGGGGTCTCGACATCTCATCCGCCTTGCTCGGACCGTGACCTGGCTGAAAGTCTGCGGCCCATCGATGTCCTCTATTCAGAGAAGAGGCTATTCATGACTCCCCCAAGAGACGTATGGTGCAGGATTTCCCACTCAGACCCTAAGAATGAAGAGCGGCGCGAATGGTTGCGCATCGATGACCGGCTGCTGCTCGAGTATCGACTGTTCGACGAGCCGGCAGCGGCCATGAATCTCTATCTGCCGCCGGCGACGGAGGACACCATCGCCACGGCCGTCTCGAAACCGACGATGGATCTATTGGCTCGGGCAGGCGAAACCTTCGCAGGCTCTCCTCTGTTGCCGTGGGTGTCGAAGATCGACTGGATGCTCGAGACGATTCTCAAGTCATTGGCGAAGAGTCACCCGGGAAGTGTGGAGATTGCACGCCTGACGAATGTGGATATCAGTGCCGGTGGTGTGGGATTCAATACTCCGCGGCAATTCCAGGCGGATGATGTGTTGGCCCTCAAACTCATTCTTCCGCCGTTCAGCATGGTTGAGACGACCGCACGCATTATCCGAGTAACTACGGCAGGAAAGGGAGAGGTGGGATGCCATGTCGCTACGCAGTTCGTTGAACTGGCGGGCGACGATCAGGAACTGATTATTCGTCACATTCTTCAGGTTCAAGCGGAACGTTTGCGGGCGAGGAAAACGGCGCACTGACTGCGCCCACCTTTAGGCGGCCTGTTCAGGTGGCAGAGGATTCTCGGACAGCACAGGGGCAGGGCTGGTTATGATGCTGAGCAGGGTCTGAGCCGCTTTCTCGAGGGCCAGTGACGCCGGTGCAGTCGGCTCAAATTCAACCACCGGAAGATAACTGCGAACCGCACGAGTCATCGCCTGGTCATCCGGAATCTCACCCAACATCATTAGGTCTCCACCGACATATTCCTTCAACAGTTTCTTCAACTGCAGCACGTTGACACGTGATTTCCCCGATACTCGGTTGACGATGAGGTGGGGCTGAAACCCTTGCAGCGTCCGGCTCGCGGTCTCTCGAGCGTTGGGATCAGTGTCTCCGACAGCCTGAATGACCTCCTCGATACTGCAAAAATCGCGATCGGAAAGCGCCTCGCTGACAGCATCCCGCGACAAAAACGCCGACAGGACGCGGCGAATGGCAGCGAGCTTGATAAATCGATACAGATCGAGGACAGAGGTCGGATCCGGAGTGGCCACTGTCAGGTAATGATCGGCCATGAGAAAAAAGTCGAGCGCATGGTAACTCGTGCCTGCGCCGATATCGACGATGATCACATCGGCTTGGAGTTGCCGAAAGTGACGGATGAGCCGTTTTTTCTTGGCATAGGGAAGATTGGCCGTCGCCAGCGTGTCGCCCGTGCCGGGAATTAAGTGGAGGAAGGGATGCGCCGAGACTGGCTGGAGAACATCCTCCAGGCGCTCGACACGACGTTCGACAAAGTCGGTCAAGGTGAGGGGAGGGCGTAGGATGCCGAACAAGATATGGGCATCCGCGCCTCCGATATCAAGATCGGCCAGCACAACTCGTTTTCCATGCCGCGCAAGCAACATGGCCAGGTTGGCGGCCATGACGCTTTTCCCGACACCGCCTTTTCCTGAGCCCACCGACACAATAGTCGTCATACGGACCAGTCTCTCGCCCTTGTGTGTATTTACCATTCTTTCTTTCGGTCTCTAGCAGGATGCGGAAAAAGTCCGCCAGCGGCGTTCTCGCATCG
>JACQHN010000531.1 GCA_016199015.1 Nitrospira defluvii | reverse complement strand
GAATAAAGCGCGTCACGTTTGTGAACGCCGCTGAGATAGTGAGGCGGCAGTGTCTTGCGAGAACGATGCTGGCGGACTTTTTCAGCATCCTGGTAGGGGCTATTCCGTTTCTTCGCTGGCCTCAAGGCACTTGGTGCATTGTTCCAGATCAGGGACGCCATGGGCGCTGCAGAAATGCCGGTGGCAGAGGCCGCACAGCATAAAGGTCATCTTGATTCGATCATCTGCTTCGCAGCAGTAGCAGTTCTTTGCAGTTCGTGCCTTCGGCATGGTCCTTCTCCTCGAAATGTTCGTCGGTTCAACTGCGTGGCGTCGGTTGACAGCGCGGGCCGGCCATTGTCTCTGTGCGTCTCGTCCCGAGCCCCGTCATGACGGTTACCGCAGGGCGAGAGGCTTTCCTGGTTACTTCTTCGTGGCCATCGGCCATCCTATCCGCAACCGGTAGGACCGCAGACGGGACATCAATTCATGAAAAAATCAGGCAAGGCGCCTAGGCCGGGTTAGCCTGAGGCGCTAAAGACGGCAAGAGGTGTAGTCGTCCTACTTCACATACGTTACAAGCCCAGGATGCCCCTCTGTGGCGACCGACTCGTTATAACACACTTCGATGAACCGCGGAGCGGGCTATCCTGCGCACCGCGGTGTTCTTGGTACGTACGATGGTGTGGCCGTCTGCCGGTTACTACCCGGGCTGTCCCACTTCTTCCCGTAGCAGAAACTTAATGGACGGATTAGATTTGATGCAATAGGCCAAGAGATGTTCTGTGTTGAACAGCATGACGGCGCGGCCTTGCTGATCGACGAGCCGTAGGGTGTCGGACGGCCAATAGACGGCTGCAATGGTGGCGGGATCGCCGACGATCCATCGAGCCAGCACATGGGGCAGACGGTCGACGGAAGTTTTGACCCCATACTCGTATTCCAGGCGGGAGACGACCACATCGAACTGCAACTCACCTACCGCAGCCAGGACCGGTTCGCGCCGCACGTGGTCCGGTGAATAAAAGATCTGCATGACCCCTTCTTCTTCCAGCTGCTTCAGCCCCTTCTGAAACTGCTTGTGCTTGGAAATGTCTTGCGTGCGCAGCAGGCCGAAACATTCGGGCGCAAAGTGCGGAATGGGATCGAAGGTCAAGGAAGGGTCAGAAGTCAGCGTATCGCCGATCGTGAACAGGCCGGGGTTGACCAACCCGACCACGTCGCCGGGGTAGGCTTCGTCGATCGTTTCACGGTCGCGACCGAAGAGCCGATGCGGACGTGTCATGCGGATCTTTCGGCCCAACCGGGCGTGATAGACCATCATGTCCTTCTCGAACCGGCCCGAGCAGATGCGGAGAAAGGCCATGCGGTCTCGATGTTGCGGGTCCATATTCGCTTGAATTTTGAACACGAAGCCGGAGAAGGTTTCATCCGTCGGTTGCACCAATCCTTGAGCGGTTTGGCGTGGGCCTGGCGGCGGCGCGAGCTGGGTGAAGGCGTCGAGGAATGGCCCTACCCCAAAGTTGGTTAGCGCGCTGCCGAAGAACACCGGGGTCAATTCGCCCGCGAGAAAGCGGTCGCGATCGAAGGAGGTGCCTGCGCCTGATAACAGCCCGATCTCTTCCTGCAGCGGACCATAGGCCTCGCCCAGCGTTTCTGCCAGTTTCGGATTGGGGAAGGCTTCGACCGTCATCGGTGCGCGGCGTTGGTTGTGTGCCGTCCGTTGGAAAAACAAAACCTGACGGTTCTGAAAATCGTAGACGCCTTGAAAGCCGGAACCCTCGCCGATCGGCCAATTGAAGGGCACCGCCGTCATACCCAACGTGCGCTCGATTTCATCGAGCAGGTCGAAGGGGTGGCGTCCCGGCTGGTCCATCTTGTTGATGAAGGTCAGGATCGGGATACCGCGCTTGCGACAGACGGCAAAGAGTTTTTTGGTCTGCGGCTCGATGCCCTTGGCGCCGTCCAACACCATGACGGCACTATCCACGGCCATGAGGGTGCGGTAGGTGTCTTCGCTGAAGTCCTGGTGGCCCGGGGTGTCGAGAAGATTGATGCGCGCGCCCTGATAATCGAACTGGAGCATGGTAGACGTGATCGAAATTCCCCGCGCCTGCTCCAACTCCATCCAGTCAGACTTGGCTTGACGTTGGCTGGAGCGTGCTTGCACCGCGCCCGCCAGGTGTACGGCTCCCGCATAGAGCAGCAGCTTTTCCGTCAGCGTCGTTTTCCCGGCATCCGGGTGTGAAATGATGGCAAACGTGCGCCGTCGCAGCACCTCTCGCCGCAATTCGTCGGACGCAGTTTTCTCAGCCGACAGGGACATAGCGTTTCTCTTGGTTGTTGGGGCTGCCAACGAGACAGGGGACTAGGGCGTCGCCCAGGGTCGCTGCATGGGATCTCATCCTTTTATCAGTCGGAGTGGTGCTGGGGCAAGGAGGGGAAGAAGGGAGGGCAGCCTGGGTGGTCCCCGGGAGACACGGCCGGCTCACCGTCTCGCCGGCGTGCGCAAACGTGATGCTCGTTATTCCTCGCGTCGCGCACCTCGCAGAACGCGCAGGATGAAGCAGTGCTCGTCCGATGCGCGCAGTGAAAGGCCCCTGACTCATCCCCAAGGGGATAGGTAAATGGTGGACGCATGCACGGGAGATCAAACAGGCTTCCTGCCGGGGAAAGAGAGCGAGTAGGTTCGAGGGATCACTGATCGCGACGGTGCTTGTCTGATCGGTTGGGTAGGAAAGTTCTGGATCGGAACAACTGCGAGAGGAGCTTTCATGGCAAACCCGCAGCCCCGCCGGCCACGGGCTCAGCGGGATTGCGGGTTTACGTGACCAGAGATGCGACGGCTATTTGCCCAAAGGGTTGGCCATCGTCCCCTTGGCGCTCTCCTTGAGCCCCTTGACGTCCTCCTTGACGTCACCCGCCCCCTTCTTGGTCTTCTCGATGTCGAGCGCCTTGGCGTCATCCTTTGTTTTGGTCGCATCGGTTTTGAGTTTGCCGGTGGCGTCGGTCAGCGACTTGCCCGTGCCTTTCATGGCCTCTTTGCCTTCCGCTACCAGGCCCTCGGCATGGGCCGATGACAGAAGCGACGGGACCGAGCTTGCACCGAGACCGGTGGCGACCG
>JACQHN010000530.1 GCA_016199015.1 Nitrospira defluvii | reverse complement strand
CGGCCATTCGGGACGCTCTTCTGGGTTCGGTTCCATGTCAAGAGTACGAGTGATCAGCATCTTTTCCTTCATCGCGCGGCTCTTGAAAACACGGCGGTCAGCCTGGTGCTAGACCTTCTGGCGAAGTGGTTTCTCCTGCTCTCAATTATCACTGTCCTGCCCACTCGATGACGGTCTCAGCCTTTGACAGTTCGAAACCCCCTATGCTAAAGTGCGCGAAAATTTTGATACTTCTGCCGTTTTTGCGGCTGACGGCCAATACAGTCGGTATAGATACCAGACGAAGGGTAGACGATGAGTGCAACCGGTTCGGAAACAAGCGGGCATGTCGTGATCGTGGTGGGAGCCGGTCCCGCCGGAATGGCACTGGCTAAAAGAATGGCGGATGCCGGACATGAGGTGATTATTCTCAATCGCGACATCAAGTTCGGCGGATTGGCCGAGTACGGCATTTTCCCCAGCAAACTCAAGCTGCGCGGTGGCTTGAAGAAGCAATATTGGGACATGCTCGAGCAACCGAACGTGCGCTACTTCGGCAATGTCTCGGTCGGGGAGGGGAAAGACCTCACGGTCGAAGATTTGCGCGGACTCGGCGCGAGCGCCATCGCATTTTCAATCGGCGCCCAGGGCACGAAAGCCATCGGCGTCGACGGAGATTCTGCCAAGGGCGTGTTCCACGCCAAGGATGTGGTGTATCACTTCAATCGCTTGCCGGGCTTCGGCGACCGCCTATTCGACATGGGGAAACATGTGGCGATCATCGGGGTGGGCGACGTCATGGTCGACATTGCCCATTGGTTGATTCGGTATAAGAAGGTGGAGCGGGTGACCGCCATTGCCCGCCGCGGTCCCGCGGAACGAAAATACAATCCGAAAGAGATTCGCGCCGTCTGTGCACATATGGACCGGGAAGGAATTGCGCAAGAGTTCACCCGTATCAAGGACCGGCTGGCTGCTGTGGGGCAGAATGCGGACGAGGTTCTGACCAGCATGACCGCCGAGTTCACGAAGTGTGAACCGACAGGCAGCCATTCCAAAATGGGCTTTCGCTTTCTGGCTTCACCCAAGCGGGTACTGGTCGACGCGAACCATCGCGTGCGCGCACTCGAAATGGAAGACAACAAGTTGGAACCGAAAGGTGATGACACTGCCGCAGTCGGCCTCAAGCAGTATTACGAATTCCCGGTTGATAGCGTCGTGTTTGCCGTCGGCGATCGGGTCGATGATACCGTCGGTCTGCCCTATAAGAACGGCGTGTATGTCACCAATCCCAACAAGACCGGGAACGATCCCGATGACGCGCTCTTTCAAGCCTATGATGAAAAATCGGGGCAGATCATCGATGGCCTGTTTCTAGCGGGCTGGGCGCGTAAGGCCAGCGAAGGTCTCGTGGGTATCGCCAAACGGGACGGGGACTGGTGCGCCGAAGTGATCAGCCGCTACCTGGCAACCAACACGTCACGGCCGTGCGTAGCGATGGCTGACGTCATTGCCAAACTGCAGGCACTCCTGAAAGAACGAAAGAGCCAACCTGTGGACCTTGATGGCCTCAAGGTGTTGGATGCGGTGGAAAAAACCCATGCCGGCGCTCCCGACGCCATCGGGGAATTTAAGTTCGCTTCGAACGCCGACATGTTGGCCCATATTGAGCGCGGTCGCGAATAGCCTCCCACACTTCGGTCATCCGTCTCCCCATTTCAGCTTCTCGCGCAACACCTCGTAATAGCTGCTCTCAGGAAAACGGATCAATCGGGTCAAGTGCTCGGATGCCTTGATTTCAACGGTGTCTCCCTGCGTCAACGCGACTCCGACCTGGCCATCCAGTGTGGCCATCGCCCCGTCATCTTTACTCGTCAACACCACCTCAATTTCGGCATTGGCGGGAACGATCAAGGGTCGATGCGTCAAGGTGTGTGGACAGATGGGCGTGAGGATCAACGACTGCACCGCCGGATTAATAATGGGGCCGCCGGCAGAGAGGGAGTACGCCGTCGATCCGGTCGGAGTACTGATGATCAGCCCATCTCCTCGTAAGTTCGTCACGAATTGTCCCTGGAGGGCGATCTTGAGTTCGATCATGCGGGCGAGCGTCCCCTTGCTGATCACCACGTCGTTGAGGACGACGCCACGGGCCACAGTTTCCCCATGCCGGTGCACGTGGGTTTTCAGCATGAGCCGCTCATCGAGCACAAAGTCATTGGCGAACATCCGCTCAAGCGACGGATACAAATTTTCCAAGAGGACTTCGGTCAAGAACCCGAGTCCGCCCATGTTCACACCGAGAATGGGAATGCCTCGCTCTCCGGCCAATCGCGCGGCATTGAGCATCGTCCCGTCACCGCCCAACACGAGCAAGACATCAGCCTTGCTTGCCAATTGAGTTTTCTGAAATCCACCCTGCTCGCCGAGCAGCGTGGTCGACGTGGTGTCCAGGAGTACGTCGATGTTGCGAGAGCGAAGCCACGTGACCACGGCCTGTACGGTCGTCTTGACTTCGGGGAACTTTGGTTTTGTCAGGATTCCGATGCTTTTGCTTTTCATAATAGATGAGACCGTGGCGGTGCTGAGATGAGAGGCCAGCTGAAAGGTGGGGGATTGTATCGGGATGATTCTTGAGCTGTCAAACACGATGCCCGATGCAACAGAGATTGTGTCAGTCGCTCAATACGCTATTTCGGTGCGCTCGACACCCTTTGCGATTTGCTCAATACCTTGACACCCCATATTGCTCTAGTTAGAATCACGACATCACAGTTTTTGAGCCTTTTGACGCGTATTTTATTCACTCAGCTAAGGCTTCTCTTACAGGCCCCATCACCATAAGGAGGCGGGATGTTCGAACGGTTCACGGACAAGGGTCGCAAGATCATCATCCTGGCACGTGAAGAAGCCGAGCGCCATCAGAACGACTATCTGGGCACCGAGCACTTGGTGTTGGCCATCCTTCGCGAGACGGATGGAATCGCGCTAATGATCCTCAAAAAAATGGGGCTCTCGACGGAACAGATTCGGCTCGAAATCGAGCGGAATCTCCCGGGCGGCGGCACGACCATGACCTTCGGGGAAATTCCATTCAGCCCCCGCGTCAAGAAAGTCATCGAGTACGGGGTTGAAGAGGCCCGGCTGCTCGGTCATAACCACATCGGCAGCGAACATCTCTTGCTTGGTCTGCTCCGGGAAGAAGAGGGGATCGGGGGAAAGATTCTCCGCAGTCTCGGCGCGAATCTCCTCACAGCTCGGCAACTCACGGTCACCTTCCTGCGAAAATCTGCGCCGCGCGAGCGTGACCGCAAGAGCAATACGCCCGCACTCGACGAATTCGGCCGTGACTTGACTCAACTGGCCCAGGAAGGGCAGTTGGATCCGGTCATCGGACGCGCCGACGAAATCGAGCGCGTCCTCCAAATTCTCAGCCGTCGTTCGAAGAACAATCCTGTGCTCATCGGCGAATCAGGCGTCGGGAAGACGGCCATCGTCGAAGGGCT
>JACQHN010000548.1 GCA_016199015.1 Nitrospira defluvii | reverse complement strand
GCGGCACGACCGCGACGAGGGTTGTTGAATCGGTCACCGTAAACGTAGCCGTGACGCCGTTGAACGTGACTGTCTGCACGTTGACGAAGTTGATGCCGGTGAGCGTGACCGAGGTGCCCGGCGGGCCGTTGGTCGGCGTGAATCCGGTGATAGTGGGCAACGCGGGACTCACGGTGACTTGACTGGCCGCACTGCCGCCATTGAGCGTCGCGGTGACGGTGGTGGAGCCGGTGGCCACCGCTGTGACCGGAATCGGCACGCTGGATTGCCCGGCCGTGAACGGAACGGAGACCGGTACGGTCGCGACAGTCGGATCGGCACTGCTCACGGTGAGGGTTCCGGCTGCCGTCGGGGCCGGAGCGAGTGTCGTGGTCAGAGTGGCGGTCGCGCCGGCTGTGAGCGTGAGCGGATTCGGCGTAAGGGCCGTCGGCTGAGACCCAGCGCCGGTATCCAGCACGCTGATCGTGAGAAAACTTCCGGGCGCGCTGGTGAGGCGGATTTCCAGAGTATTCGTCGGCTGCAATGACACCGCCCGGTCGATCACCGCGACGTTTTGACCGAAATCGCTCGGGCCGACCACCTGCAGGCCGTTCAACTTGATGGTCGCGGAGGAGATTCGCTTGGTCCCATCCGCGTTGCCATTCACGATGTGGATGGTATAGGGGGCGGTCGTACCGGCGGGCAACGTGAACGTGTCGGTAAACTGATTGGGTGGTCCGGCGGTCCGGGTATACTGCGTCGGCCCGAAGAGGACAGTCTGGGCCTGCAGGGCGCCGACGCCCATGCCGACCAGGCTGATGGCAAGGAAGATCGTAAAGACCCTGATCGCGATCGCACAGCGTCTCATCGCCCCCCTCCGGTAGCGACCCATCGGGGCGGCGCGAACCGGCTCGCTCGATATGACTACGTATAGTACCAGCGAACGTGTACGGGAATGCTTCTGCCTTGTCAATACTGCCAAATGGCCCTAGCGGATGAGACATACTCTCATTTCCGCCAAGCATTGCTGAGTGGCTGGGAGTGGCCAGGTGAGCGATCAGTGCGGTGGTCGTTGTATGCAGGCGTGCGTCCACGGCGCGAGGGCGCGCTATGGATTCCGCCGCGAAGGGCACACTCGTCGAGTCTTTGGTCTTGACCGTGACGCTCAGCAGGGAAAGGAGATCCGCGGTGAGGGTCGGAGGATTCGCCGTGCCGCCGCTCCCGTGCAGCTAGGCATCGAGGGTGGCAGTGAAGGATTGGGCATGGACGGAGGGAGACACGAACGCCAGCCTGGCCCAGACGGCCAGGCTGAACAGGAGAAGCTGCGGAACAAAACTCATACCCTTACAGGGCGGGTCCCGTCAGTGCAGGGTTTTCTGGCTCGAGACATGACTCCGGACATCATGATACCGGCCCGCACCTGAACCTGCGTCTTATTTCACCTTGGAGAAATCAGCATCGAACTGCTGGAGTTGTCCATCCTGTAACGTCACGATCACGGTTGTCTTGGCGTTGGGGTCGAACGTGTCGTATCCGAACCGGGCCGTGAAGCGCGACCGGTAGGCAGGACCCGCCACCTCGTTCTTCCTGCCTCGATCAGCCGGGCTGATGTCCACCGGACGGATGTTCTTTCCCTTTTGCTGGAAGACGATGTCGGCCTTCTCCGCGAAGTATTCGTCGTCCCCGCAGACCTGCACTTCAACTTCCATATTCGGCATGTCTACGACTTTCTGGATGAATTCCTCGGGCATGCGCACGTCTTTCTTCTGCTTCTTCGATTCCGCAGCTTCCTGTCTGCCGAACGCTTCGAGTCGATACCGTTTGGTGCGCAAGATCGCGCTCGCGCCGCACTGATCCTTTTCAGGATCTGCCCCCACTCGCGTCACCGTGGAGGCCTGTTGCAAGACCTTCTTGACGTCTTCCGGCGAATTGGCCTTTTCCATCGGCGCGCGCCCGGCCTCCAAGGCTTTCTTGGCTTCTTCGGGGGATACCTTGACGTCGATGGCCCACGCCAGCCCACTCACTCCCCACACCACTGACCCGACCAGCAACCCGACAAGACCGTGGGACCCCTGACGCCGACCTGCACCCAAACTGTGAGCTCGCATGACTACCTCCCTGACACGCCAGTGAACAATTTTCGGGCATTGTAAAGGGATGGGGAATCCCTTTTCAATCTTCTCGCCACCACGCGGCTAGGAACCGAAGCGAGCCCAGTTTGGATAGGGCCTGAGGGCATAGAGTCGATCGACATCCACCGGGCAAGGCATCCCACGCCGACGCAACATGTCGGCGACCATGCGCAGGGGAAGCCCCACAGCCGCGGTGTAATCGCCCTCGATCCGATCGATCAATGCCCCACCAGCCTCTTGAATGGAATAGGCCCCGGCCTTGCCCAAACTCTCTCCCGTGCGCAGGTAGGTCGCCAGAGCCTCCTCATCGAACGCGCGCATCGTGACCAGCACCGTCGCAACTCGCACATCACAGAACCCACGAGCATGACTCACGAGCGCGACCCCGGTGAAAATGGTATGCGTCTGCCCGGCCAGTCGCCTGAGCATGACGTCAGCATCGGTCAGGTTGCGGGGCTTTCCCAACACCTCCGAACCCAGGCTGATCAAGGTGTCGCTGCCGAGAATGAGTGCATCGGGGTATTGAGACATGCAGGACCGGGCCTTACCCTCGGCGAACTCGGACACCTGCCGGTCGGCAGGAAGCTGCGGCATCACCTGCTCGACGAACGGCGGGGCCATGACTTCGAAGGGGAGTCCGAGGAGTGTCAATAATTCGTTCCGCCTCGGTGAGGTGGAGGCCAGGATGAGTCGCATGGGATTAGGACGCACAGGGCTGGGAGGGCTGAGGCTCGAAGGCGGTCGCCTCGTCCAGAACGAGAGCTTCCGTCATGAGATGGCTGCAACACTCCGCCACCACGCGTTCGACCTCTTGTGCGTTGGTGACCTGGAACATCTTGCCTCGCATCGCCGCAGCATGGGGAAATCCTGTGCAGTACCAGCCGAGATGTTTGCGAATGGAACGGAACCGTTCCAGCCCGGCGATGGCTTCATACTGCCGCGCATGGTCCAGCATCACTTGCATCCGCTGCCTTACTGAGACCTGCGGCTCCCAGGCCGTTGCTGCAAGCACAGACAAGTCAGCCTGCTCGCGGAACGCCCGCCGGGCCTGTTCCTTCTCGCGAAAAAACCACGGCGCGCCCAACGTCCCTCGCCCAACCAAGACACCCTGCACGTGGGTCTCGGCCGTACGCCGGATCGCATCCACCAATGAGTTGAGGTCCCCGTTCCCAAGAATCAGCGTTTCCGTGCCGCGCGCGAGCTTGGCGGCTTCGGCAATGGCCGACCAATCGGCGGCTCCTCGGTACATCTGCTGGAGCGTCCGCCCATGCAGCGTAATCGCCGCCGGCGCGGTCTCCAGCAAATGTTCCACCCAGCGTTCGACTACGACACAGTCAAACCCCAGCCGCGTTTTGATGGAGAGTGGAAGCAGCCGGCGCGGGACTATGGGCACACCGGCCCGACTGCGGTTCAGCGTCTGAATGAACTCGATGCGAGCCGGTTTAAATCCCTGCGTTTCAATTGCCTGACCGGCAGCCCAATCGTCTAGACCTTGCTTGGTGGCCCGCACAATGGCATGGGCCAGATCCGGCGTTTTAATCAATGCCGCCCCAGATCCTGACGCCGCCACATTCTTCGAGGGGCAGCCCATATTGATATCGAGCCCGTCGAACCCCAGTTCACAGACCACCTGCGCCGCACGATAAAACTGATCCGGATCCTTGCCGTACAGCTGTGCCACAATCGGCCGTTCAGCCTCACTGTAGATCAAGGAGGACAGCAGATGTTCCGGACCACGACAGATCTCACTGACGTTGGTGAACTCCGTAAAGGTAATGTCGGGCCGCCCCTGAGAAGCCACCACGCGCCGGAAGGTGGCATCGGTCACGCCGTCCATCGGAGCCAACCCCAAAATAGGCTGTGGAAGCGTAGACCAAAAACTCATGCATGCACCTCGTCCGATCCGATCGGTTCATTCGCCGCGCAATAGGCTGCCCGCAATTCCTCAGCCTCCTCCATGACAGTCGCACAGGCGAGTGGACAGCCGTCTGCCACGAACTCGGCAAATCGATCGATCTTCAGCAGGAAGAAGTCATAGTCTCCCTGTTCCGGTCTCGGTCTATCGAACCAAAAAGGAATGAACCGTTCTAACGGAATATTCGCCACTGCCAGCAGGCGGCAGGTTTTCGGAAACATATCCGTGAGCTCACCACCCCAATGCAGCAGCTCATGGGGAAGGTAGCTGTTGCGATACCGGTTGAGGTCGTCGAATGATCCGCCCAGCAATGAAAGTTCTGGGGTCATCGGTACTCGATCCGGGGTCGTAACGAGTTCGACATACTCTTGATACTGCCGACGTAGCGCCGCCTGCTCATCTGATGCCACAACATTCCTCGGGGCATGACATGGCACATCTTCCCGGCCCTCCCGCTGGGGTGAGGCAACGCGACAGGTCTGTTCCGAACAACGCACCTTCGATTGAAACTGGTCAACAAACCGGCGAAATTCCGTGACGATCTCTACAACGGGCTTGGTGTCGACTTCCAGCGCCACGCCTTTCAGAGAGGTCAGGCGGGGATGGGACAACACCTGAGTCAGCAGGTCGAACAAGACTTCTGGAATGGGAGCCCCATGGCTGTCAATCCAGTACGGCAACGCAAGCCCACCCGCATGATGCTGTGGAGGATGGTGCCTGGTAAATTCTGCGAGCCCGGCCACATGAATTTCAATCACCCGCGCCATCGGGAAGGCATCCAAAAATTCGGCGACAAAGGCCTCCAGCGTCTGCCTCCGCCACACTCCCGTGTAGCGATAAACAGTCCACAAGTGACCGATATCCAGTACCAAACCGCAGGCTACTCGGTCGGTCACGGCTCGGAAGAACGCGGGAATCCCGAGAGACCCACAGGCGAAGTAGGTCAGCGGCGGCATTTCCAGCAATACCAATGTGCGAGCGCTCTCATGCTGTCGCGCCTGTTCGTCGAGGCATTCCTGCAAGTAGGCAAAATTCTCGGCCGTCAGCCTGGCCGACAAGGCCGTATACAACGGCGGCAAATACGTTCCGAAGGCATACCCCGCCATCTGTTTGGTGGCACATTCATGATTCAGCCAGGCACTCCCCAGGGCGGCGATTTGCGCACAGGCTTCCGCCACACCTTGTCGCCCCGAGCAGCTCTGTGGAAAATCCGGCTGCGTGACCCACAGGCCTTCACCATGGTAGGTCAGCTTGATTTCCGGAAGCCGTCGCCGCACCCATTGCATAGCGGAGGTCGTCGCCTTGAAGATTTCCAAATACCCTGGTTGGAGCCCCTCCTCGCGAAGCCTCTGGGCGAGATGCATCACGTCTGGAGAATACACATCCACCGACAGCCCTAAACCATGCGCGGGGATCTGACTCGCACGTTGTGTGAATTCGCTTTCCATCAAGTCGCGTTTGGCATATTTTGAAGCAACCATAGTGACTATAGTTCTTATGCAGTCTAAGCGCCTAACCTCTTGGTTGACAAGGAAAGATGGGGAAGCTGATCCCACAAATCGATCTGGTATACTTCCTTTCGACGTGGAGGTCGCCGGGCCGAAACGTCAGCCCCTCTCGCGGCGAGAAACAGGCTTAAGCAAATGACAAAGGCCGGCTACATGCTCCGCGACAAACCGTCTCATTACTCAACCGCCATGGTAGCTCACATGATGACACCCGGCGTCGTACAGGTTCCCGGAGATGTCTCCGTGAGCGAAGCCGCCTTGCTCCTCGATCGGGAGCGGATTCCTTGCCTGCTGGTCAAAGACAGCGACACCACCTTCGGCATCATGACTTCCGGTGACATCGTCAAAAAAGTCGTGGCGCAGGGATTGGAGCCGCACGATGTGGAAGTCCGGGCTATTATGTCGAAGCCCGTGCATTCTATCGAATGCGATCAGATTCTTGACGATGCCACGAGCGTGATGGCCTCCACCGGAGCCTCCCTCTTAATCGTGACGAAACAAGGCCAGCCGGTGGGCATCCTGACCGCGCGGGACCTGGCGCTGGCCCCGAAGCGATGCGAGACCTGCCTCCCCGCAACGCTACGTGTGACGAATGGTGAGGGCGAAGGGGCGAAGCACGTCGCCACAATCCGACAGCTCAGTCACGTCGGCGCCTTCATCGAAAGTCGTACCCTGCTCCTCCCCGGCACGACCGTCGTCCTCTCCTTTATCCTTCCGGGAGCAGATTTGAGCTTCTCCGTGCGCGGTACCATCCTCAACAGCACATATGAACCGGAACTTTCTGAAGACGGGGAAGTGATGGGAAGCAATCCCGGAGTCGATATCCAATTCGCGCCCCTCCCTTCATCCGACGAATCGAAAATTCGCGCCTGGGTACTTCAAAATTTGCCACGAACGTCCGAACTCTCCTAACAGGATGCGGAAAAAGTCCGCCAGCGGCGTTCTCGCATCG
>JACQHN010000533.1 GCA_016199015.1 Nitrospira defluvii | reverse complement strand
TAGCAGGATGGTGAAAAAGGCCGCCAGCTTTGTTCTCGCATCGCTCCGGCCGCGCTGGACAGCCTGTTTGACCATCCTGCTGGTGGGTTAGTGAGGGGCCGAACCCATCGAGTCATGATCTCAATGGGTGTCCAGTCGGACGTCCCGCCGGTTCCGACGGACTTCAGCTCGTGTGCAGCCTTCGGCTATACTGACGGGGTTTCCTCATGAGTTTTCCTCTAACCAGGAGTGCACCATCATGCAGAGAGTATGGCGTGCTGTTGTCGGGAGTCTTGTGCTGAGTGCCTGTCCCCTCTTGGTTCAGGCCGGGGACTTTGAAGGCGTTCTCCATATGTCCACCACCCATGCGGCCATGGGCAGTGCGAGCACGATGGACTGGTATCTGAAAGGCGACAAGGCGCGCGTGGAAATGTCCCGCGGTGAAGGTCAGACAAACGTGATGATTTTCGATGCCCAAACCCGGACGATGCAGATGGCGATGGCGGGGCAGAAAAGTTATATAGAAATCAGTATGGCAGGAGAGGGCGGGGAGCATCTGAAGGAGGCGCTGGAAAAGCAGGCCGTTGAGCGCACGGGAAAGACCGACAAGATTGCCGGATATTCCTGTGAAGTCTGGCGCATTACCGACAAAGAGCTCAATCGACTGAAGAACGACATTTGTGTGGCGAAGGGCTTCGGAAAAGCGGCCACGTTCTGGGTCGATCCGAAGGAGATGCGACGGTCCTCGCAGCCCAGTTGGGTGAAGCAACTCGTCGAAGAAGGCGGCTTCGGACTGCGGAGCATTCACTACGACGACGCGGGCAAAGAGTCCTCGCGTATGGAAGTGACGAGCATCGACAAGAAGAGGTTGGACGCCAGCCTGTTCGCCTTTCCCGCCGACTGGGCGAAACAGGACATGTCTGCGATGCAAGAACGGATGAAGGCGATGCGCGAACAGAAGGGGCAGGGAGGCGAGGATATTTCAAAAATGATGGAGGGGATGAAGCGGCGCAAGGCCGGCCCAAGCAGTGCGGGAGAGGCGCCCGGCGAAAGTGCGGAGCAACCGGATGTGAAAGAGATGATGAAACAGTTCGGCGAGATGATGAAGAAGAAACAGCAACCGCAGGGCGGACAATAAGCTCCGCTTGTTCTGCCTGTTGTTCGATGTGGAGGCATGCTCTGTAGTGTGCGCTAAAAAGTGTGTATGGCGAGGATTGTCGCAACGCAGTGAGGCGCGCGGAGTTTCTCCCTGTTGACAGATTTTTTCGAGGAGCGTAAATAGGATCTGCGGCCCAATTCCATCGTGGTCAGTGGGGGACCGGACAGACCGCGCGGCTGCCGTCTAGATCTCCCACGGATTCCCACAGGAGAGAGGAGGGTGGATGATGAACGATACGACTCCACCTGGCCCGTACGGCCCGCCGCGATGAAGGCGGGCTTCTCGTCGGTCTGCTGGCCGGTTCTCCATCGGCTATACCTCACGGTATCAAAGACGCGCTCATCATAGCGTCAAGCCTCTCCTATCGGAGAGCCTTATTGCCGGCATGGGAATGTCGTGTTCCTAAAGTGGACCGGTGTTTCCCGACCAGAAGCCTTTCCCCTTCTATGCGTTCGGCGGGTCGCCTGCGGGCCGCGACATTATGCGACAGCTAAGCGGCGTCCCAAGCGCCACGCACGGGCTCCTGTGAGAATGGGGGCCCGTGTTGTATGGACCCTGTGAACAGATTGCCGAATCGGGAAATATGCCTAGGGCCAATTTTCCTCTTGACAGAATTTTTCAAGGAGCGTAAGACGGAATCGTCACTCTACGATGCTGTGTTAACCGTGACGAGGGAATGAGCAGTGCGCGCCTGTTCGGGACACCTCGCCACTCCTCAAACCGGGGAGGTTCACAGATGGAAGAACTTACGCCGCCGGACTAGAACGGCCCGCAGAGTTGAGGGCGGGCTTTTTGTCGGTCGTGTTTGCCGGTTCTTCAGTTGGCTTGTGCCTCACGGCACTGTCCGATTTAAGGATAAGAGCCACTGACAAATAGAAGAGCAACGGTCAAACGCGAGGCACAACAAGTATCCTGGGATGTAACATCCCCCGACGAAAATCCTGACACCCGTTCTTCTCGACCGGGTCTCGTGTTCAGCACAATATAAATAATGCTTCTCGGCGTCCCAAGCGCCATCCACGGGCGACCTCCCACCGTAGTGTAGGGTCGCCCGTGGCATTTTATGCGCCCCCATTCAGCTGTTGTTCCATCCTTCGGAGTAGACCTTGAAGCCGGTGTGATCGATGAGACGTCCATGTGAGACATCCTGGTGGAGACTGCGACCGCCGCCAGATCGAGGCGCTGAACAGCGTCGTGGTGTTGCAGCTCATGGCGAAACTAAGGGTTTCCTGAAGGTCGCTCTCTGGTCGGTTCGTCACGAAGAGAGGCGTCATGCAAGCGCCGATGCATTCTCGCCAGCTGAAGGTGTAGAAGCGGGGGCGGTTAGATGCGATCCGGAAAGTCCGAAACAATTCCGTCGACGCCCAGATCGCGCATACGCCGAATGTCTGCCGGCTCATTCACGGTGTAGGTGAAGACCAGCCGTCCCAGGTTGTGGTAGGTCTGAAGCAGCGCGAGCGTGACGCTCGAAAAGTGGAGGCCTACATGAGAGGCCCGAACCGCCACGACATCGGCGACGGGGTCTCGCGGAAGGGTGCGTGGCAGCAAGACCATGAGCTTCGCCAAGGGATCGGCTTGCCGAACGCGGTGCAATTCCTCTATCAGGAACGAGGCGTAGATGAGCGGATCGCGAAACCCGGTGCGTTTCACGATCGCGCAAGCGTCGTTTCCAATCCCCTCCACTTTGAGCTCGAGAATCATCCCAATGCTGCCTGCGGCAATTTCGAGGGCCTCCTCCAGCGTGGGAATGCGCTGCCCATTGCCCGCATCGAGCCGTTGGACTTGCTCAAGCGACATCTCGGCCACATGCCCGGTCTTGTTGGTGGTGCGATCGATGGTGCCGTCGTGCAGCAGCACGAGATGGCCATCGTTGGTTTCCCGCAGGTCGACTTCAATGAGATCCGCGTGAAAAGATCGGGCCTTCCAAATGGCGGCGAGGGTATTTTCAGGGGCGTGGCCGGCAGCTCCCCGATGACCGATGCGAAGGACGGAAGCGATAACGACCTCGCGTGAGTTGGTCTTTGCAAATCCCTCCCCAATTCCGTTCCGTGCCATGCTGTTCCGGGGGGAGGGATTTCTTTTCTCGCCCCACTTCCCTACCATATTTCGC
>JACQHN010000532.1 GCA_016199015.1 Nitrospira defluvii | reverse complement strand
GCGCGTCGGCAGGCCCACACTTGATAGATCGGCAGGAGCTTTAAGGTCCGAACATCATGGGGTGTCGCGGCAGGAAAATACCGCAGCGAGGGAACCTCGATTGGGATCCGTTCCAATCCCACATGACGAAATCCTCCATCACTCAACAGCTGACCGAGCTGCTGCTCTGTGACCCAATCTTCCACGGGCTGATTCGGTGGGGCGATCCGTCTCCATTCCTCCCACACATCCCCTCTCGGGGTCGTCAGAATGAGATAACCATCCGGGGTGAGGAGTTGTGCGAGTTGGTCGACGAATGCCGGTTTGTTTGCGTGCGGCACATGTTCGATGACTTCCGAGCAGAGCACGATGTCGAACGGCTTAAAGTCGGTGCGTGCCAGCACCGAGTCCGGAGTGCCCGCTTCAAAATGGATGTGCGGAAACATACGACGCGCATGTTCGACCACACCGGCTACCGGTTCGATGCCTTCGCAGGTCCCGTAGGCCGTCGCCAGATTCGTCAGCCACCCACGCCCGCATCCCACATCGAGAATCCGCAAGGTGCGGCCGGGAGCGTCGCGTCGCGTCTGCCTGAGGATGTGTTCGAGGAAGGAAGCAATCTTGGACCAGCGCGCGGCTTCGTCGGGGTTCGGCTCTGGCGTGGACCAGGCCGGTTTGTTGACAAACAGGTCCACATAAAACTCATTCTGATCCATAGTCGCCTCGCCGGATGATGGAGGGTGCGTCTGAGGTGGCTGCTGCTTTTCTTGATGCCCCGTCGAGGGAAGTACCGCAGGGACTGTTTCTCTGGTCGTCCGCTGCGCGTCTTGGGTCGACAGCCCATAGTCCGGCGATTGCCCCGTTCGAATCCAGTCGAGCGTGCCCTGCAGACGACGTTCAGCTGTGTGATACCGTTTGATCTTGCTCTGTGCCTGTTGCGCCAACGCATTGGCGAATGTGGGATCGCACAGGACGCGGTCGATGTGCTGCGCGAGCGCCGCGGGGTCGTCCTGTTGGAAGAGCAGAATGTCTTTCTCGGGTTCGAATAGTCCCAGGTTCTGTGGATGGTCAGGAATGTTCCAGGAAATCACCGGCCGTCCTGCCGCCATGGCCTCGATGACACGGCCTCCATAAAACTTGGCCAAACTCGGCAAGTTCACCACGGCCGGCCATTGTGGAAGCTGGGCCATCCATTCGGTGAACTCTGCGAGTCGGATCTGTTGAAGCGCCTGTAGGTATTCGAGGGTGGCGGATTCGGTCACCACATGGCCTTCACGTAGGTATTGCGCGGCCGTTTGTTGCAGCTGATCGAATAACTGTTGGTTTCTGGTGTGAGGGTGCACCGCTTTCGCGCAGTGGAGCCGATTCTTGAGGAACGTATTGCCCACCCAATTCTGACGTCGTCCGTACGGCGTTCCGTGGAAGACGGCTTGTGATTGAAGCGGACGGGTAGCGGGGCTGACGAGGAATCGTTCCGGGACCATCGGTGGCCACCAGAGCGCGTTAGCCAGGCCACGCGCGTTGAGAGCGGCGGCATCTTGCTCATCGGGCGCGAGGACGTGGGTCAGATAAGGAAGCTGCGCTTCGAGTTGTCCCTGCCGAAGTTTCAGCTGCGGCGCCCAGACATAGTCTTCCGCATCATAACGAAGCGACTCCATGAGCACCCCTACCCGCACCGGCGCCAACTCGGCGACCCATTCCAAGGTGGCTTGGTCGAGCGGAGTATGAATCAGCCATAACCAGACTTGGTCGAAGCGCCGTCCGGCCAGCATCTTCTTGGCGTGATAGACCCAGGAGGCGGGGCTGGAGCAAGGAGTCTCTGCAATCGTCGGAACGGTGAGACAGGTCACACCGTTGGCCGTGAGGCCTTCTTGGACGGCAAAATTGGCCGAATAGGTCCAGGGGCGCGCGGCCGCCCAGGTTGGAAATTCCAGTTGGATGAGGAGTGCGTTGGCGCGAATGGTCGTCATCGTGTCCAGACCCCTTCCCCTATGAGTTACCCGTTCGGATTTCGCGGATCACCGAAATGACCGGCCGGCGCCGCTGTTCGAGATGCTGGTGTGATTTGCAACAATGATCCCGTGCCTGCAGCACTCGTTGCAGGAACTGCTGCCGGCGCCATGGCCATCGCCGGTTCCTGTATATGCCCGAAGGCTCCATCTCCCAGACTCACAAGCTGTTCCTGTGACGACGTCCCTGAATCGGCAAACAGTTTCTTCGACAGAAGGCGGGCGACACGCACGAGCATCAGTGTTCCGCCGATGACCCCGTGTTTTTGCAACATGGGCACCCACCGCCATGGAGCGGAATAGATACTGACAAAGCCTTCGTTTTGCAGATCGATGAGGTCGGTGGGTGTCAAATCGCCTACCGTCGTCACCGCCGAGCCATAGCGCCTGTACTCAGAGAAGTCTTGCGTCATCAATCGCACGCCCTTCTCACCCTTCACCGCCAAACTGTGAAACTCCGTACCGGGATAGGGTACCGCGATGGCAAAGTTGGCCTGCTTCACCTCCCGGGCCTGGCGTAAGAATTTCAACGTCGCCCGAACCGTGTCTCGCGTTTCTCCCGGCAATCCGATCATCACGGAGTTCAACGCTTCGACTCCGTATTTGTTGCAGATGCCGTTGGCTTTGACATAGTGTTCGAGGGGGACTTGCTTCTTCATGGTTTTCCGTATTTCGGGATCCACGGTTTCCAGTCCGAACGACAGACGAATCAACCCGCTCTTGACCAGGCGCGCAATCACCTCTTCTTCCACCAAATTAGCCCGGGTGCTGCCTTCAAAGGTAATGGTCAGCCCTTCCTGGTCGATCAAGTCGCAGATTTCCAGAATGTGCTCCTTCCAGAGCGTCATCACATCGTCGACAATGTAAAAATGCCTGGTCCCGAAGGTCTCTACTACTTGCTTCATTTCATTCACGACCGAGCGTGGGGAACGCACCCGCATCTCCGTTGTCTTGAGGGCTTCGGAGGCACAAAAAATACATTTCCAGGGGCAGCCGCGCATGGTTTGGATCGACGTGAAGGGCAGCCGTCCCCGCAGGGTGCCCAGTCTATAGTGGGGCATGTGCAGCCGATGCCGGGCCGGCACCGGCAACTCGTCAAGATTGGTGATGTCGGCTGGTTGCTCTGTCGAGACAATCGCACCGTCCCGTCGAAAAATAAGCCCGGCCACGGCGGAGAGATCCTTGCCTTGTTCATAGTGATTCAAGAATTGCGGCCAGGATTCTTCCGCCTCCCCGATGAACGCATAATCGAACGGTTCCAGCAGCGCCTTCTCTTTCATGATGGTGATATGGGGTCCGCCCACCGCGATGGGAATGTCGGGCGCAAGCCGCTTGATGCCTTCCGCCACCGCCTTACTGAGGTGGAAGAACGGGCTGGTGGCCGTGAACCCGATAAGATCTGGTTTCTGTTCCACGGCTTTTCGGACCATGTCATCGAGGGAGATGTGCTCCGCCTCACCGTCCAGAATGGTAACTTCATGGCCATGGCGCTCGGCGATGGCAGCGAGGAGCGCCAGATTCAGCGGCGGCCAGGTTGAGTTTCTACGCGCGAAATGGCCGAAAAGCCCGTAGGCGCCGGTCCAGGTGGGATACAGCAACAATACCTTCATACATCACCTCGCTTGGAAGACCATTCGTCGGTCATAGACCCAATGATCGTGCATCGGCAGTAGGCTCGATTCGTTACGGCTGTGATTGGACGTCTCGGCGAACGACGTCAGGATATTCGGGATTCATCCATCCATCGGCCGGTTCGATGACCATGTTGGCACGGAATTCTTCACGAGGCAGATAGGGATACATGTCTTCGATAGGCGTCTTCCATCCGAAGATCCTCGGTTCGTAGGTGTGGAACTCGTGCATGTCCACATCGCACACCACCGGACCGTCGAATCGAAGCACTTCGTCGATTTTGGCATCCATCTCGGCGTGGTTGCCGATGGCCACCGTCTTGATCCCGTAGGCCTGCACGAGCTTGAGGAAGTCAGGAGGATGGTATCCCTTGGGCCCGCAGGCTTCCGCGCGTCCTTGAAAATTCGTTTCCTGGTAGGCCTTGGTGATGCCGTATATGTGGTTGTTCAGGATGAAGGTCTTCACTTTGACGCCATAGTTGATGAACGTCTGCAGCTCCTGCGGATTCATATTGAATCCGCCGTCACCGATCGTACAAACCACCTGGCGCGCGGGATCGGCAAACCAAGCGCCCATGGCGCCGGCAAAGGAGAAGCCCATCGGCGAATTGCCGTTGTTGGTCAGGTTTCGCTGCCCATACTTGGTTTCGAACGCGTGGTTGCTGACCACGATGTTGCCGCCGCAGTCGCCCACCAGAACATCCGTCGCGCCCATTTTCGCAGACAGGCGCCGCATGAAGGCATAGGGATGCACGCGCTCGCGTTGCGCAAAAAACTCCGGTCGAACCGGATCGTACTGGTGTTTCCATTCCATCACTCGTGCCGTCCAACTCGAATAGTCCGGCAACGGCTTGCTGCGTCGATCGAGCGCGGCGATCAG
>JACQHN010000566.1 GCA_016199015.1 Nitrospira defluvii | reverse complement strand
TCGACGCCGACTGGAACGAGTATGTGGATATGCAGGACCGCCGCTGGCGAGCCGAGACCATCGATGTGGTGGGACGATGCGGCGTTCCCAGCGAAACGCCCGACGGATTCAAAATCGAACTGTCCGGCGGGGAACTCACGGTCGGTCAGGGACGCATCTACGTCGAGGGCTATCTGGCCGAAAACCACGGCATCGCCCCGGTCTTTGAGCCCACCCTTGAAGAAGGGTATGGAACCGCGGCGTTGCCCATCAAAGATCAGCCGTACGGTGGACCCGTGGTGGTGCCGCCGCAAGTGCGTTCGCTCGTGTATCTGGATGTGTGGCGGCGGGAAGTCACCCACCTCCAGGCGCCGGATCTGATCGAGCCTGCCGTGAATGTCGACTCGACGACCCGTTATCAAACCGCGTGGCAGGTCAAGGTGCTCGGCACTATTCCGCCGGATGTGACCTGCGAGACCCCGCTGGCTGAGATCCCCAACTGGCCGGTGGCGAATCTCTCGTCTGCGGCGCGGCTCACCACCGGCACGGTAGCCGTGGTCACGGAGCCCGACCCCTGCCTGGTTCCGCCGACCGGCGGCTATCGCGGCTTGGAAAATCATTTGTACCGCGTGGAGGTGCACAGCGCAGGGACGACCACCGTGCGTGTGAAATGGTCGCGGGAGAACGCGCACGTGGCCACGTCGATCATCGAGATTCTTGCGGGCCGCACCGGCGTCAGAGTCGAGAGCCTGGGACGCGACGATGTCCTGCGCTTCAAGACCGGTGACTGGGTCGAGTTCACGAGCGACAGCCGTGAATTTAGCGGCTTGCCCGGTGAGATGCGCAAGGTGACCGTGGACGATGCCAATCGGACCATGACCTTCAGTCCGGCGTTGCCGGCGGCCGATTTTTCGCAGGGGGTTGTGGATGCGGCGAATCATCTACGAGTCATCCGCTGGGACCAATCGGGGATCGTGCGTAAACCGGACGGCTCGGAATTGATCAACCTGGATTCGACCGCCGATGGGCTGATCGAGCTGTCGGCGGCGAACCCCGGCTTTCTGTTGGAACATGGCATTCAGGTCACGATGAGTCTGCTTCCGGGAGGGACGGCGCATAGCGGGGATTACTGGTGCTTCGCGGCGCGTACGGCCGATGCCGACATCGAGACGCTCGACGCAGCGCCTCCTGTGGGTCTTCACCATCACTTTTGTCATCTGGCGATCATCGAGCCGGACGGCGACATCCACGATTGCCGGACGGTGTTTCCTCCCTTGACGGAGCTGACGCCTGGTTGTTGCACCGTCGTGGTACGGCCCGGTGAGGATATTCAGGCCGCGATCGACTCCTTGTCCGATGCCGGTGGGTGTGTCTGTCTCAAGGTCGGCGACCACGACATCCAGGCGCCGATCCGCATCGAGAAGTCCAACGTATCTCTGCATGGTGAAACGCTGGGGGCGCGGGTGTTGCGTAACAATGGCCCGGAAGTCCTGCGCATCACCCATCCCGACGGTCTGTTCCTGGAAAACGTCACCGTCAGCGGAATCTCGTTCGAACTGGAGACGAAGGGAATTCAGGGACAGGGAATGCAGGCCATGGTGGTGGTCGACCGTTGCCGGCAGACGGCGATTGAGCGCTGTGTGCTGCATGTGCAGGCGCTGAGTCAGATCGCCGGCATCGTCATCGGCCGCAGCAGCGATGTGAACATTGAGAAGTGCCGGATCGACAATGTGCGATATGGCCTCTGGACGGTCGCCGATACCACAGGGCTCAGCATCGTGGGCAACAGCTTCGATGCGCTGATTGGCAAGAAGAGCGACGGTGGCATCGTGGGCCTGTTGTTGCAGGACGTCTCATTCCCGGCTCGGATCGAAGACAATCGAGTCCTGGGGTATGTATTCGGCATTGTGTTGAACAACGGCCTGTTGACCGGCACACCCTTCTCGCTCGCCGCTGGTTCCAGGATCACGGGCAACTATCTCGTGCGATTCGGTGCGCAAGTGGAGACCGGTACCCTCAAGGCGTTCGGTATCGATGTCGCCGCCGATGACTGCATCATCAGCGACAACATTCTCCTCTATGCCTCCGTCGAGTACGGGGGCATCAGCGTCAGCGGAGGAAATGCCGTTGTCGAGCGCAACTACCTCCGATCATTGGTGAAGGAAGCCGGGTCTACGCAACCGCTCGCCGTTCTCGTCGCCCGGCTCGGCGCCAAGGGGAGTCTCGGGTCCATCGGCGGGCGGATCGCAGGGAACCGGATTCTCGGCGTGCAGGATGGGATTGTGCTCATCGGGAACAACGCTGCCGAGGTGCTGGGTAACCGTATTGAAAGCGAGGGGCAGGAGGTTCGCTTCGGCGTCCTGCTGGTCGCCTCGAACCGCGTTCGCCTCCAGGGCAACCGCATTACGAACGCAGCCTGGCCGATCGCAACCAGCGGAGGCACCGCGAATGTGTTGGTCGAGAATGACCTTGTACGCGGGGGCGGCGGGGTGACAGTGGTCTTCCACTCGTCTTTGACCTGTAGCCAGAATCGCATTGAGGACATGCGCCATTGGGGTGTGATCAGCCTGGTCGGGTTTGCGAAATGTGCGCTCACCGACAACCGGATACTTTCGTGCGGGTACCAACAGTCTCCTTCGATCGGCATCGGGGTGTCGCTGCAGCTCGGGGAGTTGCATGTGGAGTCCTGCGAGGTGATGAATACCGGCCTGTCGCCGGACAATACGACGATCAGCCAGCTGGCTTGGGGGATTTTCGCTGACTTGGCGCTCGAGACGCGGGTGCAAAGCAACCTCGTCACCTATGCCAACGCCGCGCTGCTGGATGCCAATCAGGAGCACCGGGCGCTCTGGATGCGCGGGTGGTGGGAGCAAGTGATCACGTTGGGCGCAGGGCAGCTCGTGTTCGGCTTCAGCGCGCAGATCCTCGACAATAAATTTCTCGGCCCAGGCCGGTCGGCGCTGATCGAACTGGCGCAACTGAGCGTGGCCGATACGGTGTTCCGACGGTTTGAGCGGGTGTTCTTCAATAACAACTTCTGCTGGCACGCCAGTGTCGCAGGCCAGGGGATGGCGACGGTATCGTTGGTGGGCCGAAGCGCCATCGTCATGGGCAATCACATCAAGACCACGGTGCCGATTTCCTCGGTAGATTTTCACGGCATGAAAGAGGCCGTGTACATGGGGAACATCGCGCAAGCCAATCCGGTGAACTTCGGCGGCATCCCTGCCCCGATCTCCGGGTTCAACAAACCCTAGTCACGAATGGGTGAAGGAGAATAGAGATGGCGACGTTGAATCAGATTCTGGCGGAGCAGGCCAAACTTATCGGCGAGGCGAAGTCATCCCTGGAAGCGGCGCATAAGAAACCGCCGACGCAGGGCGCTCCGATCGCCGCGCGGGAAGCGACGGTGGCAGAGCTGAAGGCGAGGGTCGCAAACCTGACCGATGCCAAGGCCACCTTCGTCAAGCAAGTCGACCAACAGCTGGCGACCTATCAAGCGGAGATTACCGCCTTGGAAAAACTCATTGAAGAGGACAAGAAGCGATTCGGCGATCAACCCACGCCGCCACGACCGGTGCGGCGCAAGGGTGGAGGAGACAAGTAGCCATCGACGCTTCAGCAGCGGCGCGTTCACCC
>JACQHN010000546.1 GCA_016199015.1 Nitrospira defluvii | reverse complement strand
GCCGCAGATGCAGACGTGCAAGCGGCGGACGTGATGCTGGAGAACACGCTGATTCGGGCGCCGTTCGATGGAACGGTCCTGAAGAAGTTTGCAGAGATCGGTGAAGTGGTCGCGCCCATGGCCAGCTCCGCGAGCTCTCGTGGCGCAGTCGTCCTGATCGCAGACATGACCTCGCTGGAGGTGGAAACGGAAATCTCCGAATCCTCGATCGGACAGATTACACCAGGCCAACCGGCCGCCATTACGCTAGACGTGTTGCCGGGGAAACGTTACCCGGGCCTCGTGAAACAAATTGTGCCCACGGCGGATCGATCGAAAAGCACCGTGTTGACCAAGGTCCGCTTTGTCGAAAGAGACGATCGCGTCCTGCCGGAGATGAGCGCCAGAGTCTTTTTTCATCCGCCGTCGCAACCGCTGGCATCGGAACAACCACGATTCCTCATCCCGACCAGCGCTCTCGTGCTGAAAAACGGTCGTACCATCCTCTACCTGCGGGAAGAGGGCCTCGCGCGAGAAGTCCCGGTTGAGGAGATCGCCAGACAGGGAGACGGCACGGAAGTCCGAGGGGCGTTGCCGGCTTCTGCGCAAGTGATTCTGGCCCCGCCGCCATCGCTACACACCGGGATACGAGTCCGTTCCCGCGTGCCACAGTGAGAGGAGCCGCCGCCATGAGTGAACCTGTCGTTGAGTTCCGCCGGGTATCGAAATCCTATTTTCGCGAGGAGCAGGAGGTCCCGGTCCTGAAAGATTTCAGCTTGTCCGTTCCACAGGGACAGTTTCTTGCGATCATGGGGCCGTCGGGATCGGGCAAGACCACGATCCTCAATCTGGTCGCCGGCCTAGACCGTCCGACTCAAGGAACCATTCACGCGGCTGGCCTCACGGTCTCCCAGCAAAAGGAAGCGGATCTCGCCCGATGGCGCGCCCGGCACATCGGCTTCGTGTTCCAGTTCTACAATCTCATTCCGGTGTTGACGGCCGCTGAGAATGTGGAACTGCCCCTCCTGTTGAGCAAGTTGGCAAGCCGAGAGCGGTTCAAGCATGTCCAAGCGGCCCTCGGTCTTGTTGGATTGAGCGATCGGATCCATCATTATCCCCGTCAATTGTCGGGAGGTCAGGAACAGCGCGTCGGGGTCGCTCGCGCGATTGTCAGCAATCCCACAATCTTATTGGCGGATGAGCCCACCGGCAATCTTGACCGAAACGCAGCCCAAGCCATCATGGCTCTCCTCACGCGGCTTCATCAGGAACTCAACAAGACCATCCTCATGGTAACCCACGATCCGCGAGCCGCGGACTACGCGCAGGAGATCTTCCATTTCGACAAAGGGAAGGTGAACTAGCCCATGCCCCTTGGGACATTGATCGTTCGCAATCTTCGGCGGCATACCTTCCGGGTGACATTGACGGCGTTCGGCATCGCCACCGTCATCCTCGCATTCAACCTCATCGTCACGACGGTTCGCGCATGGTACGCGGGCGTCGAGGCCTCCGTCCCAAACAGACTGATCTCCCGCCATGCCGCGTCGCTTTCCATTCATCTCCCGCTTGCCTATCGGGATCGTATCGCCGCACTGGATGGAGTGACCGGCATCACCTACGCCAACTGGTTCGGCGGTGTGCACCGAGATGCCAAGGGGTTTTCCCCTCAGTTCGCCGTCGAACCGGCTTCGTTTTTGGATCTCCACTCCGAACTGTCGGTGACGGAAGAAGAACGCCAGTCTTTTCTCAGCGATCGCCGTGGCTGCGTGATCGGCCGGCGGCTAGCGGCACTGTATGGCTGGAAAGTGGGCGATGTCATCGCGCTCAAAGGCACACTCTATCCCGGAGACTGGGAATTCGTCGTGCGCGGGATATATCGCAGAGCCGACGCTGCCACGGATGAGACCTGGATGCTGCTGCGCTGGGATTACATGAACGAACGCCGGCAACAAATAGACCCGGATCGCGCCGGCACCGTGGGCTGGTATGTCATTCGGATTGCGGAACCGGCTCTCGCCGGTACGGTGGCCAGAACCGTCGATGCCGAGTTCGCCAACTCAACGGCCGAAACCAGGACGGAAACGGAACAAGCCTTCCAAATGGGCTTTGTCGCCATGTCAGGAGCCATTATCAGCGCGCTGAAACTGCTGGCGATCGTGCTAAACGGCCTTACGCTTCTGGTTCTCGCCAACACGCTCGTGATGGCCGTGCGCGAGCGCACGAAGGAATTGGCTGTGCTGCGAACGCTTGGCTTCCGACCGAGCCACCTGACCGCGCTGGTGGCGGGAGAAGCGCTGCTCATCGCAGGGCTGGGAACGGCTCTCGGCATCGCGATCACAATTCCAGCCACGTACATCTTCGGTGCGCTGGTCGCAGCCAAGCTGGGAAACTTTTTCCAGCACCTGACTTTGTACTCGATCACGTTATTGCTGAGCGCCTCTGTCACGCTGTGCATCGCCGTCTGTGCGGCGGCATTTCCCATCATGACAATCTTGCGCGGCAAGATCGCGGAGGGTTTGCGTCACGCCGGATAGGATCCTGATCTATGAAACTTCTCCTGGCCTACAGTGTTCAAAACGTCTGGGTCCGCAGGAGTACGACGGCGCTGACCATCGGAGGGCTGGCGCTGGTCAGCCTGATTCTCCTGGCGGTCCTCATGCTGGG
>JACQHN010000553.1 GCA_016199015.1 Nitrospira defluvii | reverse complement strand
TAATCCGCAGCCGGCGCGACCTGCCGCTACATCTCTTTTTCTGGATCAGTCTCTTGCAACCACACGACGCTCTCCATTAGGGTGGGCTTGGTCGAACAGATTGCGGCACCACGCCTCACGTATGAGTTGCTGGCCCATCTGAAGTTGGCTTCACACCCATGCACCGTTATCGCACCTACCGAGCCCTGCGCTGGCAGTGGACCCTACTCATCCTCAGCCTCTGGCTCGCAACGCCGGCCTGGGCGGACGAGGTGTATCTGCTGAATGGTGATCGCCTCACCGGCACGATCGTGAAAATGGAAGACGGTATTCTCACCCTGCAGACGGACTACGGCGGCGAGATGAAGGTTGATTGGGGGAAGGTGCAGCGTCTCACCTCAACGAGTCCCTTGAAGCTCTTAGTCCCGGGAGAATCACGGGATGTCCTCCGGGATTTCGTGTACGGCGCGCACGGATTGCGCGAGGTCACAGAATTGGGACCGGATGGCCCAATCCCTTTAACAGACATCACCGCCATCAATCTCGAACCGGTCCGGCTCACCGGAACCGTCACGGTCGGTGGAAACAATACGTCCGGCAACAGCAGCACCAAAGCCTTCAACGGCGCCACTCGATTGACGCTCTACGCACACCGCCAGCGATTGTTGATTGAAGGCAAATACAACTATGGACAGGCGAACGATCAAGTGACCGCTCGAAATTCTCTGGCGAGCCTGAAGCACAATTACTTTGTGAGCAAGCAGGTGTTCATCGAAACATTCGGCATGCTCGAAAAGGACACCCTGCAGAGCTTGCAGCTCCGATCCACGATCGGAAGTGGTTTGGGTTATCAGTTCTATGAAACTGCCAGCACGACACTTTCGCTGTCCGTCGGTCTCGCCCATGTGAACGAACATTTTACGAACAGCCCCAATACCCAGACGCCAACAGGGCGTTGGAGTCTGCGATGGGAGCACGCCCTATGGCCGGATCGCGTGAAGGTGTTCCATCGTCATGAAGGGTTCTGGGACATCAACGCCGGCAATGCGTTCCGGTTCAACGCCGACCAGGGAGTGCGAATCACTGTCTATAAAAACTTGTTCTTCAATGTGGAATACGACTTCCGGCTCAACACCCAACCGGCCCCGGGCCGGAAGAAAAACGATGAATCCGTGATTTTTGGGGTGGGGTATGAATTCCGCTGACCGACGGAACCGCACTCATCTACGTTTCTGCCGCAACACTGCCTGCTCGCCATGTTCGCCATTCGGCCCGACCTCGTCTCCTGTGGCGCGGAGGCTCACGGCCACCGCTCGACCGGCTACCCGGCCTGTCGCCCAGGCCCATTGAAAATTGAACCCGCCGATCCGACCGTCGCAGTCGAGCACCTCACCGACGAGATACAGGCCCGGCACGAGCTTGGACTCCATTGTGCGATAGTTGATCTCCTCCAACGGAATCCCGCCCGCCGTGACTTCCGCAAAATTCCAACCTCGGTCGCGCAGGACGGGAAACCGAAACCGAGTCAGGCTGGCGAGCAGACGATCCCGGATCGTTCGTGGGACTTGCGCGCTCGCCTGCTGGAGGTCGCCCCCGGCTTGACGGCAGAGGGCTTCGGCCAACCGTTCGGGTATCAACGTAGCAAGCAGCTTCAGCAGCGACCGCCGCGGGTGCTGAGCGCTCTGCGCAAGCAACCACTCACGCGCGTGCTCCAAAGTCCGTCCAGGCAAAAAATTTCCATACACTTCCGCAGCCTCACCCCGCTCGCGGGCCAGACACCACCATCGACTCGCGTCCATGACCACCGGTCCGCTGATACCAACATGCGTCCAGAGCAGGCTGCCGGTCCGCCGATCGACCGACCGGCCCTGTATGACTGTCTGCACTTCCACCTCATGCGAAAGTCCCGAGAGCCCATGGTGAAAGCAGCTGTCCTCGAGCATCAGCGCGACCAAGGCCGGAACGGTCGGCGTCACCCGATGTCCCAACCGACGCGCGAGTTCGTACCCTGATCCGTCGCTTCCCGTGCGGGGCAAGGACCGCCCGCCTGTCGCAAGGATGACTCGCCGAGCCGATATTTCTCCCTGCTGATGACGAATGAGAAAATGGGCAGGATGGTTCTGCGTAGATTCTACTGAGCGGTCACGGTACGCGATCTCGGAGACGCGATGACCGGGACGCAGTATCACACCGAGTGCGCGACAACGGGCGATCAGCGCATCGAGCACCGTACGCGCCTTGCCGGTCACCGGAAAGAGTTTGCCGGTCTCCTCGCGTTTGAGCTCGACTCCAAGCGACGCAAACCACTGGACGGTCTCCTGCACCGGAAAGGCCGCCAGCACGTTGCGCACGAGGTGGCGCGTACCCAAAAAATCCTCGGGGGTCACCACGTCGTGCGTGACATTACAGCGTCCACCGCCGGATACCAGGATCTTGGCTCCAATAGTTTTTGCGCCATCCAGCAACTGGATGGTGAGATTCCGTCCATGCTCCGCTGAAAAAATGGCGGCGGCGAGACCGGCAGCCCCGGCGCCGACGATACAGAGATCAACCGTTGGAGAAGTCACCGAGACGCCTCACCTTCTTGAAACACGCACACGCGACCGTCGCACTGGAGAGACAGGGTGATGCAGGACACTCTCGATACCGGCGAGCCGGTCCATGAACCGCACGCGGGTCGATCGGCAGAGCGGCTTATGGTACAGTCCGGCATCATCCTGCGGCGCATTACCGACCTTCATCTCTCCCTCTGGACCTATGGCCGGATCGACCGTGCGTATCGCGCTCTTACATCTGGCCCCGATACCGGGCGCCCTGGCACAGAACCGTCACCTGATCACCCAGGCGATCACCAGGGCCGCGGGCCTCGGGGCCACCTGGATCATCACCCCGGAACTCGCGGTCAGCGGCTACACCTTCGCGGATACCCTCGGGACGGATTGGATTGAGCCGCAACCGGACCACTGGATGAACAAGATCTGCCTGCTCGCCGCCCAGCGGCGCATCACCATCTTCCTGTCCCATCCCGAACGGGACCCGCAGTCCGGCCGACTGCACAACACGGTCTTTGCCATCGCCCCTGACGGGCGCCTGGCAGGGACGCATCGCAAGATTAATACGCTGCGCGTCGGATCTGAAGCCTGGTCGACTCCCGGCACACAGGCGACCGTGTTTCGCATGGCGCCGTTCGGCGGCGTCGGCATTCTCATCTGCGCCGACGCCTTCTCACCCGGGATTGCCAACAGCTTGAAAGCGCAGGGAGCGAAGGTGCTGGTGTCCTCGGCAGCCTGGGCGCCGGGGCTCCATGGTCCGAACGGTGAGTGGGAACGCTGCACGAAAGACACCGGGCTGCCCCTGTTCGTGTGCAATCGCACCGGAGCCGATCGCACACTCGATTTCAGAAAGGCCGAGAGTGTGGTCGCTCAGGATGGACGGCGACTCCTCTCACTGTCCTCTGAACGATCCGCCATCTTCATCATCGACTGGGACCTGAAGGCCGGGACGCTCGCCTCACCAGAATACCAGCGCATCCTGCTCTAGCGACACAGTGCAGCGCATCGCCGTATCTCGTCGCTCGTATCTCGTATTTCGTCACACACCAACTCGTCCTGACGAGATACGCTTCACGTTTCACGAGATACGAACGCGGACAGCGAGCTGGTCACAACGACTTCAGCAGGCCTTCAAATAATGCGATGCCGGCAGGCCAGTCACCGAGACCGCTGTCCGCATTGATATGGCCGACTGCACCAACCTCGACGAACTGACTCCCCCAGCCGGCGGCACAGCGCCGCGCATAGGCGACAGACCCGAACGGATCGTCCCTGCTGGCGACGATCAGACTCGGGAAGCGAAGCTTCCCTGAAGGAACCGGCTGAAAGCCTTGTGCCGCTGAGGGAAAGAGGGGTCCGTCAGGATCGGGGACTGCCACCAGAAATGCCGCGCAGACAGGCGCGGACGAACGATGCGCCCAATGGGCGACCAACAGACATCCCATGCTGTGGGCAATCAACACCGGTGGCGCTGGCAGGCGACCTATCGCGTCATCGAGACCGCGTAACCACTCCTCACAGACGGGACGATCCCAGTTCCGCTGCTGCACCCGCTGCCATTCCGGATGTTGTCGCTCCCACAGGGTTTGCCAGTGCTGCGGCCCCGAGTTGCCGATCCCCGGCACGATCAAGGCCACGACCCCGTCGCCCACTACGCTGTTACCTGGCACGCCCTGCACGCTCCGTGAGCCACGCGACCGCCCCCATGCCAGCGGCGCGACCGCTGGCGAAACAGGCCGTCAGCAGATAGCCGCCGGTCGGGGCCTCCCAATCCAACATTTCTCCCGCGCAAAACAGACCCGGCAAGACACGCAGCATCAGCCTGTTGTCGAGCGCCTCGAACGTCACTCCACCGGCGGTGCTGATCGCTTCCTCTAACGGGCGCGGCGCCACGAGCGTGAGCGTCAACGATTTGATCGCCGCTGCCAGACGGGTCGGATCCGTAAAATCTTCTTTCGAAACGATTTCTCGAAGCAGACCGGATTTCACCCCTTCGATATGCGCGCGCCGCTGCAAATGCGTCGCCATCGTCCGTTTCCCGCGCGGTTGAGACAGGTCCTTGATGAGACGCGGCAACTCGCGATCGGGCGCGAGGTCCAGCCGGAGCGTCCCCCGGCCTGTCACCTGAATCTCATCGCGGAGGTAGGGGGCAACCGCATAGATCACGCCGCCCTCGACGCCGGTCTCGGTAATCACAAACTCTCCCATGCGACGCATGACCGAACCGGTCGGAGATTTCGCAACCACGCCCACGGTTTTTACGGGATGACCGGCGAACTTAGCGCGGAAGTGCTCGCTCCATCCCACGTCGAAACCACAGTTGGCCGGTTGTAATGGGGCGATCGGAATTGCACGCTTTGCGAACAGGGGCACCCACGCGCCATCGGAGCCGAGCTTGGGCCAACTGCCGCCACCCATCGCGAAAATGACGGCATCGGCCTGCACGGCCAGCGGCCCGTCAGTGGTCTCGAAGCGTAGCGCCCCCGCGTCGTCCCAGCCACACCAACGATGCCGCACGTGAACGGTCAAGCCCGTCTGACGCAGCCGCCGCAACCAGGCGCGCAAGAGCGGGGCGGCCTTCATATCGGTGGGAAACACACGGCCGGATGAGCCGACACAGGTTTCGATACCGAGACCTCGCGCCCATTTGCGGAGCGCCTCCGGACCGAACTCGGCCAGCCAGGGCGCGACCTGTTCCCGGCGCTCGCCATACCGTGCGAGAAATAGCTCGGCGGGATCGGTGTGGGTCAAGTTCAGCCCACCCTTTCCGGCTAAGAGAAACTTCCGGCCGATAGACGCCATGGAGTCGTACAGATCCACCCGCGCGCCGCCGCTCAGCGCCGCTTCAGCCGCCATAAGCCCGGCCGGTCCACCACCGATAATCGCAATGTTCATGTTTCCGCCCATCTCCCACCAATCGCTTCACAGTTGTCTTCAATCGATTCTCAGGCACCCTTGCTTTGGCATCCATTGGCCGGATCGGCTCGTAGACGAGCCGGTTCACCGGTTCAATGGTTCCACTATCGGAAGACGTGCGCTTCCGCAATGGCGCCGAACCTTATCCCAATAGAGGGTAAAGCTCAAGCGAGTCACCCGTTGATCGCAGTGATGGAGGGAGGGAATGCAGAACTACGACTGGAGAGTCTTTTTGAACCCCGGAACGATCGCCTTGAAGAACGCATTCTTCGCCAGATTGACGAGGACCTCCCACGTGCTGCCGCGAGGATCGCTCAGCGACCCCATTACTGTGGCCTCCGTCGCCACCTGCTGAAGGAACCCCTTGTCCTGATCTTGCTCCGGATCGTAAACATCCACATCCTTGAAGAAGGGCCGAACATAACCGGTGACCTTACCCTTCTGCACGGTCAGTTCGCTAAAGAAGGCGAAGGTTCCGTCCTTGACGTCGGCATCGGCATGAGCCCGCAAGACATTGTTCATCGACGTGAGCTTGGTTTTCACAATTTTGACCTTCAGATCGAAATCAGGCAAGGGGTCTTGGGGGCGAATGACTGCGCGGGTCGTGAGTTTTCCATTCCCCATGAAGCGACCTGTAAGGTCGACTTTCCCGATGCCCCTGTCGAACCGGTTGGAGAAATCCTCGATGGTCATCTCCAACTGGGCGAGAAAGACGCGATAACCTGGCGCGGTGTCTTTGTTTACGAACCCTATTTCACGTGGCCCTTGGCGTCGAGGATGCCATCCCGGACCTGCAGATTCATACGCCCCGCTAGCGGCAACAAATCTTTGAGAGCCACATGAGCCAGCGTGACGTTTGCATCCACCCCGAGATGCGGCTCTGCCAGGAAATCAGCCTTCCCTTCGACGGTGAGCCGGCCGGAATCAAAAACCTGGGCAGACAGCTTGATCTCGGACGGATACACATGGTCCGCCGACTCGATATTTCGAATATTTTCAGCATGAAATTGAATGGCCTGCCATCGCAGAGGCTTGCTGTTCGACGAATCGATATCGGTCACGTCCCCGTCGGTTATCTCCAGGGCATTGATTTCCAAAGGATAACGTTCCAGCAATGCTTCCTGCCACCCACGCTCTTTCAACGCCCAGTCATCACCGGCTTCTTCCGCGGCCTGAGCGCGCGTCACACGCACCGACGGTCGTTCGAATCGATGGTCGCTGACTAGTGCGCCCCTCAGCAAGTCGCGCCAATGCACACTCGCGCTCCACAAGGGAATCTTTAAGATGGGCTGGTCCGGCTGCTGCGTCTGCACCAGCACCACATTTTCGAGATCGATGGAAAACCCGACAGGATGAAAGTCGAGCGACCCGATGGTGAGCCGATAACCATCCAGGCTTTGATTCACCGGCCGTTCGATGTAGCCACGAAGGGGGTCGTCGATACACGCGCCAGCTATCGAGAGCAGCACGACACATAGAGCCAGACCGATACCGACTCGTTTCCATCGACGACGCGTGGGAAGAGACTGATCCATAATCAATCAGGAATCTGAGGTGGTGGCCGACATCCGTCGACCGCTGGGCGACTCTATGGTGGGTATGGTGGGTTCAGCACGACTGACTACTGGCAAAAGCCCGAGTCTTCATGGAACCGGTGGGGCGGCGAACGAGAGCGTTCGAGTTGACCCGATTTCCAAGGACGATGAACGGCTTCATTTGCGCGATCCCTTCCTGGTGACAGACAGAAACCACGCCGGCTTCATGCGTCCGAAATCAGTCCGCACAGAAGTCTTCAACGTCGCCTTGGAATCCAACACGTACTGCTGATCCAGCTCTCGCACGAACAGCACCCAGTGCCAGAATGGCCGCCCTTCTTCCACATGCCACTTGATGGCGAGCAGCGCGCAATCGGGCAGCTCCGACCAGGAACGAAACGGTCTCGTCGCCCCCGCGGCACGGAAACCCAATTCTGCGAGCAAGCGCCGTACATCCTTCGTCTCGGACCACAGCTTTCGATCCTGAGCAGAAATGCCCAACGAGGCGGCCACGGCCTTTGCCCGAGCGTACGACACCCCGGCGATCGCCGCCACCGCAGCAATGCCGCAACCGGTTCGTTCTTCCTGAACGACAGCCTTCATGACAGATCCACCTTCATCTTCCGCCCACCGGAGATGCTGAATCCTTGCTGCTCGTAGAACGCGAGCGTCCGATCGAACTGCGGCAGCGGCGGCGTGGTCACTTCCAGCCTGGCCCAACCCCTCGATCGAGCAACCTGTTTCGCTTCCGCGAGGAGCATCGCGCCGACCTTACGAGACCGGCACAGCGGGCGCACATACAATTCCGGGATCGTGCCGAACGCGCCTCCGGCATAGAGCGCGCGACTCTCGCACAAGGCCAGAAAGCCCATTGGGGCCTCGCCCTCATAAGCCAGCAACGCCGTATAGGTCCCCTCTGCCAGCCAACTCCGCGCCCTTGTCTCCGTGTCGGCCTGAGAATATTCGAACGCTTTCGTCCCTATGGCCGCCATGATCTCGTGCAGCAACTCGCCGACTAATTCGGCAATAATCGGAGCATCGGATGGCTCTGCTTGTTTTATCCAAATCTGCATCATGAGCTCCTAGCCCGCATGATTCACGAAGACTTCTACTACAACCGCCGATACGCCGCTACGACAAGCCTGACGGCGGGCGGGCTCGCCGCTCAG
>JACQHN010000552.1 GCA_016199015.1 Nitrospira defluvii | reverse complement strand
TCGCAGATCGTGAGCCTTCCCTTCGGGTCGAGGGAGAGGCCGTTCGAGCCTGGCTGGCGGTACTCGGCCACGTCGGCGCCGGAGTAGCCGCTGCGCTCGCGGAAGACGCTGACCTCACCGTCCGGGGTCCACTTGTAGATCATGTTCCGGTTGGGGTCGCTGAAGAGGAGATAGCCCTCTGAATTGGCGGTGGCCGGGACCCAGACCGGTCCCTCGGTGAAGAGAAAGCCACCAGCGAGCCTTTCAAGCTGGGTGCCTGGCGCAATGATCTGATCGAGCGACGGATCGACTGTGACGATCTCCGTGTTCACGAACTGCCTTGGGCCTATCTGGTTGGGCTTGTAGAAATCCAGCGTGGCGGAGCGCACCCAGATGAAATTCCCGGGCGGATTCGACAGTGGTCCATTGATGCCGAACACCGCGAGCTGAATGGTCTGGCCGACCCGTGCATTCCTCGTCAGCATCACGCGGTTCGGCGCATTGAAGCCCTTGATGAGTTGCCCGCCTGCCTGTCCCAAGACCAGCGGCAACTTTCCATCGACCCAGATCTCCGCGTAGTCATCGATGGCAATTTCAAACACAACCGTCGCACCGGTCGGATCGAACGAGCCGACCTTGCTTGGAACCGTCACCCTGGTGCGATACCAGTTGAAGCAGAGCCGTCCGGTCGAACGCCGCTCCTCTAATTGTGCGGGTTTGATTTGCTCCCAACTGGTATCGTCGAAGTCCGCGGCGCCCGCATGTACGTCGATATCTTGAGTGCGATTCGGCGGACCTGACGGCGCGAGATCGGCCCCGGGGCTATGATGGTCCACCTCGATGACCTTAACGTCTCGGTACCGCCACCGACCTTTCACCAACGCCATTCCTTCGTCCGTCTTCAAATCGACAATCGCATCTGGCCGCACCCCCGGCGCATCGCCGGTGACCTGCCCCCAGGCAAAGCCTGGACAGAGCGCGAAGGCCAGCGCCGTACAGATGACCCTTCCGTGTCTTCGATTGTTCATTTCTCTCTCCGTCCTCAGAGGATGCTCAAAATGGTCAGCCAGCGAGGCCGCAGGCGACGCAAGCACCGCAGGCGTACCCTCAGGGGTACGTTGAGGATGGTTGCGAGTCGAGAACGAAGTGGGGGGCCGTTTTCAGCATCCGTCTACCGCACCTTGACCACATAGTAATCAAACGGCCCCTCCACCCTCCCTGATCCCAGCTCCTTTTTCCTTCCACCCCTACCCAGCCGATTGATTACGTCTACCTCCTGCGAGGTGAGACCGGCGGCAGTGTCTCGACTGCGCGCGTCCAACGAGGGGCTTCCGAGACCGCGCGTTGCGCGAGCAAAGAGACATGCCGACGACATCACCTCACTTTCACCACGTAGTAGTCAAACGGCGCATCCACTTCCTTAAACCAGTGCGGCACCCCATTCGGAATAATCACCACATCGCCCGGCACGAGCTTGCGCGTCTCGCCGCCGTTGACGTTGGGTGCGCGGAACTCATGTGGTGCGATGGTCTTCGTGCCGACAGGCGTTCCCCCGGTGATCAATGTGGCCGAACCCTTGAGGACGTACACGATGTCCGTATCGAACTCATGGATCTCTACCGCGCCGGCCTTCTCGCGATGGCTGGCATGCACCATGTAATTGCGGGAGGCATGCATCATGTTCTCATCGTCGCCGACCAGTACCCCCCCTTTGGCAAACGAGGCCGCGACCTTCTGACTCTCGATATACGTGACCGGCAGCGGCGCATGTCCGTTGGTCACCCAGACCATTTCCATGGAGTCCAACGATTTGGCGCCGACGATGGCAAGCTCTTCATCCTGCTGCGCGCTGGCGGCACCGCTGACACCGATCGCACCCACGACTTTCCCTTCCCACTCAAGTGGAATGCCGCCTTGAAGTGGCGTGAAGTTCTGCAGGTCTCCGCCCAAAGTCACCATCGACGTGCGTCCATTCTTGATGGCGTCCTCGAAGGTCTTCGTGGGTTTCTTAAACAGAGCCGAGGTCCGTGCTTTACCAATCGCAATATTCGCACTGGCGGCAAAGGTCTGGTCCAGCCGCTCCAGCGCCAGCAGATTTCCGCCTTCATCAACGACGGCAATGGAACCCCCCGGCGCATTGACACGCGTCGCCTCGGCCACCGTGGCCGCGATCACTTTCTTCGCCCCTTCCAGTGTGAGCCCACGCTTATCCGACACCGACTCGGCAGAGCTGCTCGAGGCCGACAGCACCATGGTGATTCCTGCCAGCATGCGTACGAGATATCTCATGACTGCTCTCCTTTTTCAGGTTGCCTGATCGGCACTCGGCTCGCAGCCCTCGCGCTGCCGAGGACTGGTAACGGAGCACTAACTTGCTATTTGGTGAACGAGGCCGCAACGGCCGCCCCCGCCATCGCAATGTCCTCATCCTGACTCGGCGTTTCTCCGCTGACCCCGATGGCGCCAAGCACCTTCCCTTCGACAACGATCGGCACACCGCCCTGTAACGGCACCGCGCCATGAAGCGCCAACGCCGCAACGCGCCCATTGCGCACCTGGTCTTCGAATACTTTGCTCGGCCGCCGGAAGATGGCGGCGGTTCGCGCCTTGTCGATGCCGACATTCACGCTGGCCACTTGAGTGTCATCCAAACGCTGAAGCAATAAGAGGCTCCCGCCTTCATCCACCACGGCAATCACGACCCTGGCACCTTCAGCCTTGGCCTTGGCTTCCGCCGTGGCGGCAATCTGCTTTGCGCCCTCCAGGGTCAACGCCTTCTTCTCGACCAGCTGGGCCTGCACGGTTGCGGCCAGCATGGCCAGACCCAGCGCCAGGGTCATGACGAAATGGGTTGTCATCGCAGGCTCCTTCCTTTCGGCTGTTCCACGGCCCGGACGGGCCGGGGAGCTGCATCAGCGCCTCCCCGGCCCCAACAAGGAATTCTCTCAGCGGCCCATCCCCATGCTGTCGTGCTTCATGCCGCTATCCGCGCGCATCCCGTTCATAGGGGATTCGCCCGAGGCCGTCATGATCGGCTTGGCAAAGGACGCTTCACCGAGCAACGCTTCGGCCCAGGCACAATAGATCTGCACTTTCGCCACATCGTGGATGTAGGAAGGAATGGTGATCGTCCGGTTTTCCTTCTCCCCACTGAGCACCCCGCCCTTGATCTTCAGTCGATTGAGCAGATAGACGTTGCCCTTCGAGTCGACCACCTGCCAATGCGGCGCCGGGGTATCCGGAATCTTGAACTCCTCCGACCAGGTCAAGGTGTCGTTGTTACCCGACCGGCCATGCAAGGCGGTGCCGCTGTTGGCCTTCGCACCCTCGAACTTCGATGTCGTGTGGGCATCGGCCGCAAATCCGTTCGACGCCACGAACAATCCTGTCGCCACGATCATGGACAGGAACCCCATCGTGAATACGCTCTTCGCACGCATAACGCCTCCTTGTATTGTGAATGACCTGCGGTGCCAGTCTCTTCAGCCCTCTGACCTCCCGCATCTGCACGTCTGTCGGACGGAGGTGTGAGTCCTTACAGACCGGCAGCGAAGAGCATATGGCTGATGGCTGATAGCGTATGGCACGAGCGAAGAGGTGAGACCAATTCTTAGGGATTGCTTTGCTATACGCTATAAGCCCTACGCGCTTTGATCGAATGACGCGTCGTTTACGCCATGTAGCCACAGCGGAAGATGCAGCGTGTGTTGTTGTGATGATGCAGCTTGGCGCAGAGGACCCGATGCATACCATTAATCCGCACGTAGCATTCCGCCGCAAGCAGCATGCCGATGAGCGGAGCGGTGAGGTAGATCCAGAAGGCGGTCCAGAGATGAGCCGGCAGGGCCGAGGCGAACGAGCGCGCGGGGTTCATGCTCATGCCGGAGAGCGGCGATTCAATCGCAATATACGTCGCCACGAGAGCCCCTGCGAAGAAACCGGTCCAGGCGTTGAGCCTGGTCTGATTCGACAGGATCAGCACGACGAGCATGAGCCCAAATGAGATGAGCGCTTCCGCCGCAAACGCCACTGCGGACCCGTCCGGCCCCGGCGTGGTCACGACATAGTTGACGGTGGGATGCTGGACAGCCATCCCAATCGCCATGGACGCCAGCCAGAGTCCGAGCGCCCCGCCGATGAACTGGGCCACGACGTAGCAGCATGCATCGATCCCTTCGATCTTGCCAAGCCGGTAAAAGGTGAGCGTGACGGCAGGATTCACGTGCGCGCCGGAACGCTTGCCCCAGGGAGAGTAGATCAACCCGATCGCTGTCAGTCCCATGGCCAGCCCGATCAATACGCGTCTGACCATCGAATCGGGCAACAGGCTGTGCAGGGGCGAATGTGGGTATTCCAGCAGCGTCGTGACGACCGCGGCCGACATCATAAAAAGGCCAAGCCCCGCCGCCTCCATCAGATATTCCGGCCAATGCTCTCGCATCACATCAGCTCGCGCCCGCATAGACGTATGGTTCTCTCGTGGTCGCTGCAGGTGCCGAACCTGGCTTTTAAACCCAAGCCCCGAGTCGTAATTCATCCCGTTCATCGACCTCGCCATAAACTGCTCGGTTGCACAGGTGTCCTTGTTTTCATCGATCACCTCGCGACTGTATGACTTGGTCAGACAAGGCCGTGAGGCCTTACACGAGATGACCGCAAGCCGAAGGATGACTTCACTGGTGCACCACTCAGTCACGAGTCCGTGATGCAATGAGCGAGGGCGCGCGGAGGTGCGCGCGAGGAGCGCAAGTGCCCGATCGTTGAGATCGATCAAGGCTTGGCAAGCCTGATCCGTGAAGTAGGCGTATTGCTGATCGGTGTATTAACTCAATGAGGTCACGGTATCGGGGTTCGGCTTCTGGCTGGAGGTGCGCGACGCGCCCTCGGACGGATGTAAGATCGGAGATCGCTCCTGTTCAGACAGGCTTGGTACAGACCCCATGAGGACATCACCATGAACCGCTCGCCCGTGTGTTGTGAGAGCACGGAAGGCCCAGCTGACACCGTGCGACCATGAGCCTGAAGATCCAAACAAGCGGACGCGTACGAAGTGGTTGCCCAGCCTCGCCTCATCCTACGAGTCCCACATTATGTATCCATATGTATCCATGCAAGACGACGGGAGGGATTGGCACCAGAGAGGGAGTGGGAACCGAGGAATGAGCGCCCTGGATGCGAGGGAGGATTTTGACTCCGATGGTAAGGTTTGGTGTCCCCAACGGGATTTGAACCCGTGTTACTGCCTTGAAAGGGCAATGTCCTAGGCCAGGCTAGACGATGGGGACGCAGAGAGATGCCTACGAGCGGGTTGATTCATACCATACTTGCTTGAGAGGTGTCACTAGTTTGATCGTGGATACAGATGTGCTCCCGCACCGGACGAACAGCCGTCGAGCGGAGTCTGCCAGCCAATTGACGCCCTGCCCCGAAGCGCAGTACTCTGCATCTATGGATCCACTCTTAAATCATGGCCCCGGCGAGCGCCTCGACACGACATCGCAGCAGGACGGGCTCGCGCCCTCGAACGTCAGTCTGCTCACGGCGGACGACCTGTATCTATTCAATGAAGGCTCTCACTTTCATCTCTACGACAAACTCGGCGCACACCCCACGACTGTGCAAGGGGTCGAGGGCACCTATTTCGCCGTGTGGGCTCCGGCAGCTGAACAGGTCTCGGTCTTCGGGACCTTCAATCATTGGGATGCGTCTCGTCATCCACTCCGCCCGTGCCAGTCTTCGGGTATTTGGGAAGGATTCATCCCCGGGGTTGGGATCGGCGCGCTGTATAAATTTCATATTCGATCACGGCATCACGGCG
>JACQHN010000558.1 GCA_016199015.1 Nitrospira defluvii | reverse complement strand
GTATCTTGCGTCATTCCCACGCCCACTCCCCTTTCTTACGCTTACCCGACTACTGGGCTCGCCAGGACCGCTGTCGTACTCTTATCGCTATATGTGATGTTATCGGTCAACGCGGCCATCGGTAATTGATCAATCATGATCATCTTAATGGCATTGTTCTTCGCCATGTTGTCGCAGACCCACACACATTGTGCGCATCCTTTACAACGATCTACGGCCACGTATGCGGACCCGTACTTAAAGCCCTTCTCTTTCCCCATCTCCTCGCTATACTGAATGGTATTAGCCTCAGGACAATATTGAGTACAGAGCTTGCAGCTCTTTGAGGCACAAATTTCAACATCGATATGGGCTACTAAATACATGGGAACTCCTTCGTACTAAATCCTGGTTAGGCGCTCACAGTCGCACGGATTTCCGACCGCTTGACCGTCGGCGCAGCCCAACCGTGATCGACTGCGTAGTTCCAGCCGGCCTGAATCACCGCCACATTCTTATCGATCAATTCCTGCTTCTTTTTGAATTTCCGCTCGACGACACTGTCCAGGGCCGCGGTTCCGCCGGAGACCACAAATCCTTTGCCCAGGAACCGATCCTTCACCGACTGCTCCAACGCTTCGACCGTGGTCAGCCCCGTGATCGCTCCAATGCAGCCCATCAAGGCCATATTTGTGCACAGGTCCATGCCCGCCACTTCGAGGGATAGCTTGGTAGCGGGGAAATAGTAGAGTCTTGCACGACGCTCTTCTAACTCGCGAGCCTGATCCCGATGAAGCTTCATCGGACCATCATTATTGATCAAAGCAATTCCGTCTTCCTTCAGCCCGAAGTAAAACGGCATCGTGTACGATTTGCCGTGAGTAATGACCTGTGGATGGAAAATGATAATGATGTGCGGGAAGGTGATTTCTCCGATTTCGTAGATGGGCTCGTCTGATACCCGCACATAGCTCTCCACGGGAGCCATGCGTTTTTCCGATCCGTAGAACGGGACGATCGTACTTTCCCCACCGGCATTGATGACTGCAGTACTGAGAATGTGGGAGCCGGTCACAACGCCTTGGCCGCCCACGCCCGCCATCCGAATATTGAACCGTTTCGCCATACTCAATCCTCCTTAAACGTGACTCAGGCCTTTGGAAGACCAGGAGCGGGAGCGGCCGGCTTCGGGAGAAATTCCTTATAGCCATAGCGCTCAGTGAGAAATTGCTTCGCCTCGTCGGTAATGTATTCGGAGAACTGATAGCGATCGTTTTCAACGTTCTTGGCGTCTTCCATCACCTTGTCGGTTGGAATGGCATACTCAATATTGCATGACGTGTAGGCCTGGATGTAGGTTGATCCCACCTCTCTGGCGATCAACACGGCCTTCTTGATGACGCTCTCAACACGACGGGGATTGTTCGGCACAACCGTCGCCACATACGCACAGCCGGCGACTTTCGCCATCTGCAGCATGTCCATTTTCTCAAACTTCTTCCCCAACGGGGCCATCTTGAGCACGGCGCCGCGATTCGTCATCCCACTTTCTTGCCCACCGGTATTCCCGTACACTTCATTATCCAACATGATCGTCGTGAACCGCTCTTTGCGGAACCACGAGTGGAGCACTTGCTGAAATCCGATATCTGCCGTTCCCCCGTCTCCGGCCATCACGACCACATCCTTCGGCTTATCGCCGAAGCGCAGGCGTAAGCCACGGGACAACCCGCTCGCCACGCCGTTTTGGTCACCATAGTTGCCATACACGAAGGGAATGGCCGCTTGGGAGATCGCCAACCGTCCGCAACCGGCGGTTCCGACGGTGATAGTATCTTCTGGATTGGGGAATGCAATCATGGCGAGCCGGATAAAGAGAGTCATCGCACAGCCGGCGCACATCGGGTGTTCTTCGAGCACTTCCTTGAACGATCCCATCTGCGATACCGACACCTTCTTGCCGAAAGGCCCATGTTCAACCATGTCCCGGTATTCTTTCGGCATAAATTTTTCAAAGCCGCTTGAAAACTTGACGTAATCAAGGCTCATAAAGACTCCCTCCCTTTTATTCGCTGGTGACGTCCTCCTAGCCGTGACGCAGCCAGAAGAAAAGTCAGATGCAGATTATGTCGACGTTGACTGGCCTGAGTACTGAGCTATGTTCCTGATACGGAAAAGGAATGTCGGCTCTCTTCTACGTTGCTCCGTCGCCGAGTGTAGCAAAGGGCGAAAAAATCTGTCAATCGCAAGGCATCACAACAGTAACAGAAGGGACTGTCATTCCAAGACAATTGTCAGTCTATAGCGTCCAGAAGAGCATTGCAACTTTGCAGAAGGCCCACGCTAGACGAAAGAAGGCCTAGTACAAGCACCAGCGCTAGGCCCTTGGCACTAAAACCGCTGGACGCGAAGTTTTCCATTTTGCCGCAGACAGAAGATGAGGCTCTATTCAGTTGAAGTTCGCCCGAGAAGCGGGTAGATATTGTCGCTTAACGCGTTTCAGTTTAAACTGCGCTTATGCCTATACGAGTCATCGTGCCAGGAGAAGAACAGAGCGAGCAACATGTCGGAGGGGTGCATAAGCGACCACCGATCCCTGATGGCTCACTGAAGGCCGAGTGCCCAAAATTTATGAGCCACGGTCCCTGCGGAGGGGTCCGCAAAGGCGGATTCTGCGAGGTCTATCCAGAAATGACCTGTCCGTGGGTCACCCTGTATCACAAGCTCAACGAACTCGGACAGCTGGAATGGATGAAACAAGTCTGACAATGCAGCTGAGGGGTGAGTCGTGAAGGGTACAGCAAGAGCACGAACACGAAAAAAAGGGACGACGACCAAGCTGGGCTATAACGAGCGGCATGCTAAGAGCGGTATTACCGCTCCACTCCCGGGCATTGAAACATTCCCGAACCAATACAAGGGCTACGAAATTACCATCGAGATCCCTGAATATACCGCGATCTGCCCGAAGACCAACCTTCCGGACTTCGGCACAATCACGCTGCACTACAAGCCAAACAAAGAATGCTTGGAGCTGAAGTCCTTAAAAATGTACCTCCACGCGTACAGAAATCTCGGCATCTTTTACGAGAACGCGGTCAACCGTATTCTGCATGATGTCGTGAAGGCCTGCCGGCCTGTGTGGGCCAAGGTGACCGGCGAATTTGCTGCTCGTGGCGGGCTCCGAAGCATCATTGAGGCGAAGTACCCTTGAGCCTCATCCGCCGTTCATGCCCCTGAGCTTGATAGACTCCCGCTCATGGCTATCTACGCAATCGGCGACATCCAAGGTTGCCTCGCTCCTTTCAAACGACTCCTCGATCAGATTTCATTCGATCCACGGACGGATCAGTTGTGGCTGGTCGGCGACCTCGTCAATCGTGGCCCCGACTCTCTCACCCTCCTCCGATTCGTGCGAAGTCTCGGCGACGCCGTTCGCATTGTGCTGGGCAATCATGATCTCTTCTTGCTCGCAACAACGGAAGGCATTGCCACAGTACGACACAAGGATACGATTCACGACGTCTTGGAGGCGAAAGACCGCTGTGAACTGATGGCCTGGCTTCGTCGCCAACCCCTCCATTATCGCGAGGGATCATTTCTGATGATCCACGCAGGACTACTCCCGCAGTGGACCATTGACGAGTCAGCCGGCTTTGCGCGTGAAGTCGAAGCAGTACTCGCAGGCCCGGACTATCGGACGTTCCTCCACAGCCTGTTTCACGGACCAACCCCACAGTGGGACTCATCGCTGACAGGGTCGGAGAGGCTCGTGAGCATCACTCGCGTGTTGACCAGACTCCGAACCTGCACCCCTGCCGGTGAGATGTCGGGATTCTCCGGCCCGCCGGAACAGGCTCCCGCAGGATATCTTCCCTGGTTCCGCATTCCAAACCGAAAAAATGTCGATGCAACCGTCATCTGCGGCCACTGGGCTGCGTTGGGATTACACATCGAACCCAACCTCTTGGCGATTGATAGTGGATGTGTCTGGGGCAGGCAGTTGACCGCGATTCGGCTGGAGGATCGTGCGGTGTTTCAAGTTGAAGGACCACCCTCACGCTGAGACCGGCAACCCCGCGTGGTTCAGACCCCTAAGGCAAGGCGAACAGCTGGAACCTCCTCGCCAATCCCAAACGACAGTGGCTCCTTGACGTCGTCGGGATTCACATAGGTCCCGAACAGACGATCCCATACCGTAAAAAGCGCGGCCAGGTTCGCCATGTAGTGCTGGGGTTTATCGCTATGATGAATGTGGTGGTAGCGAGGCGTCACCACAAACCATTCGAGCCAATTCGATCGCCAGGTGACATTCACGTGCATCCAATCGTTTTGTAACGCATTGAACGTGCCGATCGCCAATCCCATCCACCAGGGAGACAGGCCGAGGAATGACCAGGCAAACAAGTAGGGAAGATTGACGATAACATCTTGCGGGATCGTTGCCCGAAAGCCTGCGAGCCAATACATATGAGTAGGCGAATGGTGCCACTTATGGATTCGCCATACATGCTTCTGATGCATGAGCCGATGAATCCAGTAGTGCCAAAAATCTGCGATAAGGAAGTAGCACAACAGGCGAAGCAGCAGCGGCATCTGGAGAATGGCCTCGGGCAGATGCGGACGGATCGCGATCCATCCATCGATATATTCGGCGATCGGGACCATGCCGAACCAATAGACTGAAATCAGCAGAACATCGCGCCCAATGAGTTTGCGATACGGAACATTTCAGGCCGGGCGGAGCCATTCGAGAGCCGTCACACCGACAAGACGCACAACAAAGAGCAGGAGGAAGAAGAGGTTATGCTCGAGGACGAACTGTCGGAACTCTCGACTCAAGAACCATTCGACCCAATCCATACTTCTCTCTACTTGTCTCCTGTCCCACTACACGCCGATCACAAGGCGTACAAGTGGAACTTCTTCGCCAATTCCAAACGAGAGTTCTTCCTTCACCGTCTCCGGATCCACATAGGTTCCGAACAGGCGGTCCCAGATGGTAAAGAGCGGGGCTAAATTCGCCATGTAGTGCTCAGGTTTATCGCTGTGATGAATGTGATGATAGCGCGGCGTGACGACGAACCATTCCAGCCAATTGGATCGCCACGTCACATTCACGTGCATCCAATCATTCTGTAACCCGCTGAACATCCCAATAGCGAGCCCCATCCACCAGGGTGAGGGATCGAGAAACGAATAGGCAAAAATGTAAGGCAGATTTACGAGTACTTGTTGTGGAATCGTACTCCGTGAACCAGCCAACCAATACATGTACGTCGGTGCATGGTGCCACTTGTGAATGCGCCATAGGTACTTGTGGTGCATGAGCCGATGAATCCAGTAGTGGCCGAAATCGGCGATGAGGAGGTAGCACAGCACACAAAGCAGGAGCGGCATCGCAAGAATCGTGTCCGGCAGATGGGGACGGACGGGGATCCATCGATCAATGTACCCGGCCGACGGAAATATGACGTACTGAAAGAAGATGAAGACCGTCAGGTCATACAGAATGACCTTGCGATAGGACACCTCCCTCGCTGGCCGAAACAGTTCAATCGCCGTCACGCCGATCAGCCGGCCAATAAAAAAAATCGTGAAGAAGACGTCTGGGGCGAGGATGGCTTCGCACAAGGTACGCCCAAAGATCGCATCACACATAATGCCTCGACAAGAAAGAGGTCGGTCCCATATTCACAGACATCCAGCGAAGCTGAAATCGTCGATCGATAGACTCGATAC
>JACQHN010000526.1 GCA_016199015.1 Nitrospira defluvii | reverse complement strand
CCGCACAGGATAAGTATCTGCAATCACTGCCTTCACTCGTCAAGGCTCGGGCGCAGCAGGAATGGGCCATAGACCACAGTGAACAGCAGATAGGCGCCGCTCCAGCTCAGCGCAGCCGAACCCAGCACGAGAGTCGTCGGAAGGCCGGTGCTCGGGCCAAAGACTCGCAGTATCGCGCCGAGGTTGACCAGCATGTAGATGCACAGCGTCGTAGGACCGGCATGCCGAGGACGTCCCGTGTGGCCCAGGCTGGCGCGGGTCATCACCCCCAGAGTCATCACACCGATTGCGCCGGTTGTCAGCGCATGCACCGCATCTTCTTTCGGCAGGCCCGCCCCAAGGATGGCGCATCCCAGAATGAGCAGCGACAGGGCCAGCCAGCCGTAACCCCAATGCAGAACGAACACCAGCGGTTCGCGCCAGGTCAGCCAGCCGTACCAGCGCGACAGTCGCCCCAGATTGACTGACCCGGCCGCAACCAATAGCCAGCCTGTCGCCATGCTCTGCGGCTGCACCGTCCAGGCAACGCCGGCGAGTGCAACGAGAATGATCGACGCACCATCGTAATGGGAAAAGGGCGCGGGCTGTTCGGTCTTTCCCTGCCCGGCTAGAAATTCTCTGGTGAAATTGGGAGTGAGGCGTCCACCAATAATCGCCAGCAAGACCATGATCAGTGCGAGCGCCATTCGCGCGGGAAGATCCGACTCCGCTCCGCTCAGAGCCCTCACGTGGAAAAAGATGTTGGCGCAGGCATACAGGCTGATCACCCCTCCCACCGGCGCATGGCTCCAGCTTCCCCCGGCTGCAAGCTCTCGCCAGAGCAGCCCTGCCACCGCGAGGAGAAAGGCTCCGTCAACGATGGCAGAAACAGCCGATGCGAACCACGGCATCGCCATGACCAGGCGTCCAGCCAGCCACAAGGTGAACAACAGCATCAGCCCGCGCCCTTTGATCGGCGGGCGGTCGGTCCAATTGGGAATAGCCGTGAGCAGGAAGCCGGTGATCACAGCGGGAAGAAAACCGAAGACCATCTCATGCACATGCCAGTCCCGAGCGAGAGAGAGCACGGCCGAGTCCCCGGCTCCGGCCAGCATCATGATCCAGGCAGGAATCGCCAGGCCGGCAAACAGCGCCGCCCCAAGAAAAAACGGTCGGAATCCGTACGAAAAAAACGCCGGCCCTTGGGAGGCCGGTTTATCACTGCTGTGGTCAATCTTACCGATCTTCATTTCGGAATCCTGGCGCCGAATACAACAAGGTTCTCCAGCTTCGTCTCCTGCTTGGGTGAGAAAGCAATGTGAGAGATTCTCTCACGCAGGATGTTCAAAATGGCCGCCCAGTTCGCTCGTTGTTCGTGAAGCGTCGTTCGTCTCTCGTGATTCCCAGGAATATTCAATGCTCAGTTCTCAATGTTCAATTGAACATTCATCATTGAACATTAAACATTTGAATCGAAATACGTCTCACGCTTCACGGGTGTCGAACACGATGCTGGCGGCCTGTTTCAGGCCCGCTGCGAGGGGTGCGCGATATCCCAACGCACACCGATCATGCCGTCTTTGCGGTCCGAAATCTCCCAGGTCCATATTCCGAGTGGCTCCTTGATTGCCGGTTCCGAACCGCCTCGCAAGGGATCCAAACAGAGACTGTGGTCGTCGGGATTGTCACTCTGCGGCTCATAGTCGCTCACGACCAAGCTGGGCTCCTCGGTGATCGTCCACCCTTGAGCCAGGTAGGCCGAAAGATCCACCCGGAAAGAGAGCCGGCGATAGAAGGCTTTCTTGCCCAAATGAATATGGAAACCACGCCGTCCTTCATCGTATCCCCGATAGACGGCCAGTTCCATGCGCGCCGTGGGCCCTTGTGTGCCCTGCAGCGGTTTCAATTCATTCGGAAGCACCTCGTACCAGACGTAGTTGCCGGAATTCCCATAGATCGCCCGCTTGTCGGCCGGCGTATGGTGAGGCAGCGGCGGCTTTTTCGGATCGATCCATCCATGGCGACTCGTGCCATACTTCAGCACGTAGGGATCGAAGCAATGGTTCTTGGCGCTGAACTCCACCTGATGAACCACCTGCGCCACGTTGTCACTTTGAATCTCCCGTTGGACGACGCCATGCCTGGCCACAATCGCGTCGTGAGGGGGATGTGGAGAGACCTTCACCGCATAGGTAAATCGCTCGATCTCCCAGACATTGGAATGGCCATGGGGATCAAGCAGGACAGAGACGAACTCGTGATAGCGCTTGCCCTCGGGACCAGAGGCCGCCTCGTCGTTCGGACGTTTCATTTTAAGAATCGAGTTGTGGTCTCCCGGAATGCACTGCCCGTAGAGGAAATACCCACGAGAAGAAGCCCGTGGCACCACCGCGTCGCTGTCCCCCCAGAAACAATAGAAGGGAATCGGCAGCCCGCGACTGTCTCCCCATTGCTTGGCATCGATGATATGGTCCCGAATCTTTTCGTGGGTATCACAGGTGTTCTCACTGAACAGGCGCAGCGCCTGCTCCTGCGGATTCGGCAAGAGCAACGACACGATTTTCCGCAGTCCTGAAATGATGCGAGAGCCGAAATTGGGCGTCGCCAACAAGATGACCTGACGGATGCGTTGTAGTTCGCCGGCGGCCGGAGAGGCGAAGCATTCTTCCATGTACGTTTGAATCACCAGCCCGCCCATGCTGTGCCCGACCAACGTCAGGTCCACACCGCCGTTTCGATCGGAGGACGACGTGACTCGTTTCAGATGGTCGCGCAGTTGACCGGCAATCTCGCTGATACTCGGCGAACGTTGGTAGATCGGAATGCGGAATAGCCTCGACAGGTAATTGAAGGAGGGCGCGATCTCGAACCGGGCAGTCACTCGCTCGTCGCTCAGGAGCGCGTCCCTTAGCGATTTCCATGTCTCATCAGAACTACCAAATCCATGTACGAAGACGATCCACTGCTTCTTTGCTCGCAGACGCTCCTCATTCGTACCCTGTGCCTGCATGACTCGCCTCAGCCGGCTGACGGTGGATTCCTCACGGGTCCGCACTGCATCCGGCGGCTGCACGGTCATGAGTGCAGCCGCCGGGATCGGCGCAGCGTACGTTTTTGCGAGAAATCCTGTCAAATGGTGAGGGTCACGGAAAGAAGTGGCAAGGAGACGTCGCACGCGCCGATCGACAGGCCTATTCGGTTTCGTAACCTCTCACCGGCAGGTAGGGCCCCCGGGCCTGAAGCAGTTGAAATGGTTCGCGGGTAGCGGCAAGCGCGGTTTCCACCGACGGGATCGCAGCGGGAGCAACCTCGAGTTCGAGGCGTTCTCTCCGCAGTTCATGGCCGGTCCGGTTGCGGTACACCAGCTCGTCGGTATCCAGATCATATTCCGGAATTTCGGCGCTCTCCCATCGCTGCATGAAGTAGTGCGCATAGAGCGTGTAGAGGCCGTGCTCTTTGCGGTTGCGCTGCAGGACATACTCCGGCATGGTCTGGACATCCAGATCGGCATGGTAATGTTGAAGCCATAGGTAATCGCCGAGGATCACCAGCTTGACCAGCGGAGGATCTGAATAGAGCTTGAGCTTCACGACTTTCCCGATGGCCTTCAGTCGCTTGAGGAGCGCGATACTGTGCCGCACCTCCTCACGAAACGTCGGGAGGTTGTACGTAGGATGGGCGAGCGCCTGCATGCGTGCGCTCGCGTCCTGGCTGAAGGGGTTGACCAGTAAAATTTTCGCCTCCAGGCACTTGTCGAGGACCGACGACAAATCTCCAACTTGGTCCACGAAGGTGCCGGATCCGCTGGACCCGATTACCATGACGGTGCGACCAGTGCCCTGTTCTTCCTTCAATGACTTGATGCGCCGTTGCGCTTCAGGCGCACGACGGGGGAAAAAGGACACGAGGCCGGCTCCGGTCGCCGCAGTGGCGAGGGCTCGGTCCCGCACGCTGCGATGGATGTAGTTGAAGCAGAGCATCAGCAAGATGGCGGCGGTCATTTCCACCGCGATCAGGGAGAATTTATCATGCTCGACGAGAGACCAGAACGACAGGAACTGCCTGGCGCCGGCCGGTAAGAGGAGCGCAATCCCTGCGCTGAGGGCCACAATGGCGATGTGATAGAGACTTCCTGCCGCGTCGCGGAGGAAGGCTCGGAGAATGGAACAGGATTCTTGAAACAACAAAACACCTCTTGAAAGGGTAACGGAACGATTCCCACGGCTGTGACGGGCTGGCGATGCGAACGACGGAGGAAAAAACCCTCGACGGTGTGCTCAGCGGAAACGGCGCGGCAGCGGGCACAAACAACAATCGCGTAAGACTTCAGAGATCCGGGAGCTGCTGCCCCCGAGTACAGAAGGTCTTACGCGAACAGGCTCACTGTAACAGGTCTGTTCGAGTGAAGCAAGGAAGGGCGCGCCTGGGATGGGGCATGCTGTGGTCCCCATCCCCTCCGGCGAAGAACGACAGCGGAGTATGGGAACCGGCCGGGATGTCTACCTCACAAAGCTGTCCGGTCTATTGGAAGGAACCGCGCATCCGGCCGTTGGCTTAGTCCCAACTTCTTCGCTCAATTCGCCAACCGACCGATCAGCCATTCCATCGCGTGGGCCGATCCCATCCAGGCTTCGGCAAAGTTCGCCACGTACAACACGGCCTCGTCCCGGTCTCCGGGGCTATAACCTGCCGGCAAGGTGGCAGGCAGCCTCCTCTTGCCCGTGAAGAAAGCGGCGACATGAGGGTTGCACTTCATTGCCTCTATCAAGGCCGCCTTCGCGGCGACCTGGTCTCCCCGGCGAAGATCGAGCAGCACCCGGCTCCAGACAAACGTCGCTGACCAGTTGTCCTGGTATTGCCGAAAAAGGCCTTCTGCCCCAGCATCGTTTCCCAGCGCAAGATAGCGGCTCAGCAGCACGTCACGAATGCCCTGATTGTCGTTGGGATTCAACTCCAGCAGCGCTTCGCTGTGGGCGATAGAGTCTTGTTCCCTATCTATGGCCCATAAGCAATCGGCAAGTCCCTGACGCGCGCGCATATAGGGCCTGGTTTCGATCATCCCCCAGAAATGGCCCGCATTCTCGGCAAAGAATGCCTCGCCCAAACTGCGTTGTCCCGCATCGACCCCCTGTTGGTAGAAATCGCAGGCCTCTTCTACGGATCTCGCTTCCGTCTCTGCAAGCACGTTGTACGCATCCGCGCAGCCGGGGAACATCGCCAAGGCCTGGCGGGCCAGCGCCGTCGCGTCCCGATCGGTCGGCGCCTCCCAGGCTTGGTACACCAAGTCTTGCGCCTGTTCTGCAAGCGATTGAGGTTGGGATGCCGGAAGCCGTCCACCCCCTTCTTCCAACATGCGATTCATGAAGGCCTGGGCATCGTCCAGACTTTCAAACTTTTGTTCACGCAAGAGACGGCTCAGATCGGCCATCATGGATTCCGAACCGATTCGGCTCTGCAACGCCGGCGCGGCAGGCATGCTCGCGCGTGAACGTTTTCGTTTGATCGTCTTGGCCATGATCGTTCCCTCCTTACAACGCCGCGGACAACCGCCGCAGCCACATATCCTTCAACGAACCATAGTTGCCATAATCGGCGGCCGGTGGGGTGCGAACTTGTAGATTAAGTGCTGACGGCTCAGCCTGCCCACTCGCCCCTACAATCTGTGGATCCAGTATCCGGGCCGGCGTTTTTGATGCGCAACCGCGATGACACGAATCCGACCCGGCTCGATGACGTACAGGAGGCTAAAGGGGAAACGCCCGATGACCTTGTGGCGAATCTCGGCGCCGACGAGTTGGAACGCCTCAGGATTGGCCAGCACCTTCTCGGTCGCCTCTTCGACTGCGGCAAGAAAGAGCAGACCAGGCCTGGCACCCTTTCTTCGTAGTATTTCGCTCCCTCGTTGACCTCGGCAGCTGCCTCCTCATGAAACGTGACCGGCGTCATGAGATGGCTTGACGCGCCCGACGGAACACCTCCTCGGCAGGTATCCCTTTGGCCCTACCCTCGCGCAAATCTTTGAGTCTTCGTTCAGCTTCAACCACCCACAAACGCAAATTTTCCTCATCCGAAGGCGCGTCCAAACTCAAGAGGAGATTTTCCGCCAGCCGCGCCCTGGCATCAAGACCGAGCTTCATGATCTCTGCTTCGAGTTGCTCGTCGTTCATAGCCATGGTGCGGACTCCTTTGTTCTTTGGCCTATGAGAAATACGACGCTCCCTCTTCCCCCAAGACCGAGCTATTGTAACTCAGCAGTCCTTTTTTGTGGAGCGAGACAACCGGCCCTCCTTTTTCAGGAGCGCTTTGAGGCGAGCCTTGCTCACCGGTTCTCCCTCAAATGCCATCGACTCGACGACCCAGTCGAGGATTTTCTTACGGTACTGCGCCGCCACCTTTTCCGGCGTATTGTACTTCTTCATCCAGGCACGCAACTTCGCATCCGCTTTAGCGAGATCTATACGAAGAGCGGGCGTTTTCTTCATCGGTGATATTTCTTCAGGAAGTGGGCTCAGAAACATTGGCCACAAGGCTCACAAGCCAGACTTTAAATAGACTACTCAAACTAGCTGAGACCGGTCTGGTTTCCCTGGCTCACGCCAATCAATGTATACACCGCTATATCCCAACAGCTTCAAAAAAATCCTGTCCAAAAAGTTGACCAGAAAGAAATACTCATGTGTTTTCGAAGGGAGTGGCGGACACTTCTCTCGTTCCTCCTTGGTTGCTGTCGCGCAATAAAACTGCCCCCTATGGACAAGCTTGTTTCTGCACTCAACAAAAAGGGCAAGATCCGTTTCTTCCACTTCAAGGCCAATGCTTTTGCACAACTTATTCATGACAGACCTGAACGATCTCCGATTAACCCGCATTATTCATGACGGTTCGTCACGAACTCTCGTGAATAATGCGGGCTAGAAACACAGCCTTGAGCATTTCCATCGCTACCGCAAGCTTGGCTCCCCTCGTTTCGAGATAGTCTTGTTCCGCTTTGGCATCCAGATAGGCAGCAATCGTTCCGCGATTAAGCCCGTATGAATCACGTTTCGAGACATAGACACCGTAACCTTGTTCAAGAAAGGCCCTAGTCTCGTGTCGCCCATCAACGCGTGGATCGATAATAGAGGATGGGGAGAACGGCTTAGTAATTCTAGGAGAGTGTGTGCGCATGATGCATTCATCAGCCGCATTGTAGTGGTTGCAATAGATCCATTGAATGGTTGTTCCTCGCGCAACCGACATGAGGTAGCAAAGATCGTCAATCACTTCTTTCAGGCGTCCAATGCTACCGTCTTCAGGGATATCGCTCACCACCTCACAAGTGACATCAGTGATCTTCAGAGTCGTAATACGCCGCATTATCTTCGTGTCGTGCTCCAGAGGTCTTATAGAAAGCTCAGTTGTGCTGTTCGCGCCTTTAAGTTTCAGAGGCAGAGCAAGAAAGTGAAAGTTACCGGATTGTTGTGCGTCAGTCCCCACAAACTGGAAGTTCGTGACTCCGAACCTTACACTTCTGGCTTGGGTAGGGCTGTCTGTCATCTGAACATTCATTTCACCTAGCCGGAAAGCTGCAAAGAATCCTGTCCGACCATCTCTGGGTAGATCAGGGAGATAGTTGATCTCCATAATGCGATTGTCACATGAAATTCTATACCCTTCTGATGTCGTCCCCTCGAACCTGATCGCTGAAATGGTCCCGAGAAACAGAACTGGCGGCAGAAAGTCGCAGAGCAACAGAACATCCCCTTTCCTTAATTGGCCAGCTTCAAATTTGCAACTCACCTCCCGCCCATCTTCGAGCGTCAAGACACCTTGTCCATCATAAGACATAATCGGGTCGCCATAGTCTTTCAGGAGGTTCTGCTCAAATGCGCTATCACTCTCTGGCATGACCGGCCTCTTCTTGTGACGACGTTCGAGTGCGTCCTTCCGCCCCTCCCTTCCTCCACAATCTTGATCTCCTCTTCCGTCAGCCCATAGAGGTCATAGACCAATTGATCGATCTCCTGATCGGTCGCGGCGATCTGCCGTTGCAGACGGTCTTTGTCCGCAGGCGTCTTGGCGGCAGTGAGACGCTGGTGCAACTCCAGCATGCCCCCGACAAGCGCGAGCATCCGGCCATGCCTCTCCTTGTCGGCCTTCGAGGTAAAGTCGATGACTCGGATCGGCACCTTCTCCATATATTGGTAAATGAGTCGGTAGCGATACTGCCCGGCACGAACTCCGAACGGGATGCTGAGGTTGCTGATCGCAAACCAGAATAGCCGGCTATTCAGAATGCCCAACAGGTACGGATCGTCCACACCCAAGCAGTACGCGGTATTGGCGAGATACCGACCACTCCGATCCAGGAAGAACCGTGGTGCTTTACAGATGTCGGGGAAGATGATCTTGGGACCGTCAAAGTACTCGTAATAGTCGCATGGACGCAGTTCCCACCAATATTGTCCCTTGTCTTGCCGTTTGCGGCACGCCTCGGCAAATGGCTCAAGATGTCTGGCGATAGTGCGATACGTCGCAGTAAACCAGCTCCAAGCCTCGCGTTCAGATACCTGTCCGGCGGCCTTTTTCTCCTTCGCCATAGCTGCCTGAGTCCAGGCAGAGGGAATCACGATCAAGAAACGGCCTTCGTCTTCGATTTCGAAACGACGAATATTCTGACCGCCGAGGAATGGCTTGATCAGAGCTTCGCTTTGACGCGCGCCACGCACAAGGTCATCACGCTGAGCCTGAGTCAGCTCAAACGCTTCATTCAATCCAGTCTTAATACCGTAAAACATTTTCCGCTCAACGTATTCGCCGAGCGGTTTGCCAGCCTTCATCACTTTG
>JACQHN010000538.1 GCA_016199015.1 Nitrospira defluvii | reverse complement strand
TCGCGCAGGCCATTGCGGCCCTTCGCGAAAATGAGAGCGCCAAGCAGGAACTCCTGGCGCTTCGCGCCGAAACCGACCGGTTGCAGGAACAACTCGATGCCACCAACCGGGCCCTCGCCGACGCGTCATCGCCTGATGAAGTTCAGCAGCTGAGTCGCCAGCGTGAGGACATGCTCAACGAATTGCAGGCCAATGGTCTGGTGTCGCAAGCCTGGACCAGTGTGGTCTATGCGACTCCCGGCTTCTATTCCTATCCCTGGATCGGAGTGTCCGGTCTCAATGGCCTACTGCTGCAGGCGCAGCGCCTCTACCCCAGGCATCGGCATCTTCCGCTCGCGCAACAGATGATGACGGCACAGTCGGGGCAGGTGCCGCCGGCGAGGCCGGGGAGCATCATCTCGCCGCCGCGGCAATCGTTGCTCGTGCCCTCCGCACCCTATGCGCATCACCATCAGTCGCCGCCGCTGCTCACACCTGCGGGCGTGCCTGCGAAAGTAGGGGACATCGTCAGCATTCCAACGCCGCGATCCGTCCCGCCGGTCACGCATCAGTCTGCACCGCAGCCGCCGCCGTACCAGTTGCATCCATCCCATTTCTGGCGACCGAGCCCTCCCAACATTCACACCGCACCTTCGGTCCCGCACTCGAGTGCGTCCGTGAGTCCGCGACAGTTTGGCGGGCGCGGGCATGGATATTTTGGTGGAGCGGGCCGCTCTGGAGGGGGGCAATCCCGCGGTGCTGGACGCGGCCGCTAGCCATTTTTTCTCACGACAAGCCGGCTGGTTACTCCTTCAAGATTCTCGACCCTGCAGGCGGGCAGAGATGGGCCGGCGCACAGTTATCGTGCGGGAACACTCTTGGCCTTCGCCATCATTTTGCAATAGGAGCAGGTGTCAGCGGTGGTGGGTTGGCCACAAGATAGGCAAGGCGCGAGGGTGCGCTGATCTTTTTCCGCCATGGACTCGGTGGGTGCGTCCGGCTTGTTTTGTTTGTCCAGAAACCCCCAATAGAAGCGCTGTTTCGTGCCGGGCGATTCTGTTTCCAGCCGATTGAGGACCTCTTTGTAGAGGAGCATTTTCGAACCCTTGGCCATAGGACATTCTTCCACGATGTAGTCGATGCGATTGACCACTGCATAGGCGGCGATCTCGCGTTCGGACAACCGACAGAGCGGTTTCACCTTCTTGGCGAAGCCTTCGACGGACGCGGGAAGGGTTGGACTCTGTTTGTCCAGGTACTCTTCCTGCCAATGCAACACGTTCCCCAACAGGCGCGCGGCTTCATCGTCGAGGTTGTGGCCGGTGGCCATGACGTCATAATTCTGCTCCACCGCCGCGCGATTGAACTGATACCGCTTGATCGTGCCGCAGGTCGAGCAGGTCGGCCGGTGGAGGATGTTGGCCAGCTCACGAATGCCGGCTCCGGCCTCTTGCTCGACGACATGGACCAGCAGCGTGGCGCTATGTGCGGCAGCCACTGTCTCGGCATAGTGCTGCACTTTTCGATGCGACTCTTCGGAATAGCTGCCGATGCCCAGATTCACGTAGAGCGCGTCGGCGCGATACCCGAGGTTGAGGAGGATATGCCACAGCGCGAGGCTGTCCTTGCCGCCGGAGACTGCGACGAGGATGCGATCCGCGGGCGTGAACATTTTGAACGACTTAATGGCGCGCGCCACCTGTTCGTGCACAAAGGTCGTGAAGCAGTCTTTGCAGAAGGCGGCATTGTGCCGCGGGAGGCTGATAACGGCTTTGGTACTGGTCGGACACTTGGTGCAGTTCATGGTTTCGACAATGTTGAATGCTGAATGAGGAATGCTGAATTGCCCAGGACATTCATCATTCAGAACTCATAATTCAGAATTAGCCAAGGCTGCCGCCTGAAATGACCGGCCGGATTTCGATCTGGTCGGCATCGGCGAGCATTTCATCTTCTGTGACGAGGTCGTCACCGCGGATCACCAGATGCGCCTCGATCACGAGATTGAGTTCGCGCAGCAATTCCTTGGTGCGTTTGGGACCTTTGATTTCGACTTGGCGTTGGGGATGACTCAGTTGGACGATCATGCGCGATGATACGGCTGACTCGGGCGGGATTGCAAACGCTGGAGCAGAGTAATGCTGTCACCCTGGAGGAATGACTGGTTACAGTGGATGAGGGGTGAGAGGAGTACGTCCCGGTGCAGGCTGGCCTTCATGGGCGGGGGAGAGTGTTGGGAGTCTCACCGCCTATTCCGCCAGCCTCTTTACAGGATAGCGTCCCTCAATGATTTGGCAGATTCTTCGGGTGAGACCGGATTGATATAGAAGCCGGTGCCCCATTCAAATCCGGCGACCTGAGTGAGCTTGGGAATGATCTCGATGTGCCAGTGATAAAACTCTCCCGTTTTTTCGTGGAGTGGCGAGCTATGGAGGATGAAGTTGTAAGCCGGGCGAGCCAGCACCGCATTCATTCGCCGCAAGGCTTCCCCAAGTATCGACGCCAGAAATTCGAACTGAGCGCGTTGGCTCTCTTCGAAGTAACCGGCATGTCGTTTGGGGAGAATCCACATTTCGAACGGAAAGCGTGGCGCGTACGGTGTGAGGCAGAGGAATTCCGGGTTCTCCAGCACCACACGGGTACCTTCAGCCGATTCTTGCCGCATGATGTCGCAGTAGATGCAGCGCTCCTTCTGCTGGAAGTGCTGCCGGCAGCCGTCCAGCTCTTCGAGCACGCTGGTGGGTACGATCGGCAAGGCGATGAGCTGGGAATGGCTGTGCTCCAACGTCGCTCCTGCTGCGACGCCTTGATTCTTAAAAATCAGAATGTAACGAAACCGAAGATCTTTCTTGAGATCCAGAATGCGGTCGCGATAGGCCCACAAGACATCTTCCACCCGCGTCACTGGGAGGTCGGCGAGGGTGTCCTTATGGTTGGTGGTTTCGATGATGACTTCATGGGCGCCGATTCCGTTCATCCGGTCATAGAGGCCGAGACCCTCACGGCCCATATCGCCTTCCACATGCAGGGCGGGAAATTTATTGGGAATCACCCGCACCGTCCAATTCGGACTGTCGGGGTCCGAGGCGTGGGGCCGGTATGCGAGGATTTCCTTCGGTGTCAGCCGTTCCTGCCCCGGACAAAATGGACACATGGCCGAAGAGGGGAGCGGCGCGGCCGGCATGCGTACGTCTTGGGGGCGTCCGCTCCGTTCGGTCGAAACGATCACCCAGCGTCCGACGATCGGGTCTCTTCTGAGTTCAGGCATCTCGACTCCTGTAGTTGCGAATGATAAATGCGCAATGCTCAATGTTCAATGATCAGTGTTGAATGCATCATTCAACACTGATCATTGAACATTGTCGTTCAGACTCTCCACATGGTGGCCTCGAAGTCGTCGCCTGGCCGGTTAAAGGTGACCGGATTGTGATGGGGATACCGAGCGATTTCCATCCGGTGTTCCGACACCGTCAGCGTCACGCGTAGTTCATTGCCGATCTCGATGTCGAGATCCTTGAACGGCACCGCCAACTCGAGAATCTTCCGCCGGCAGATGGTGCTGTAGGATCCCACGTCACGATAGGCGCCGGCCTCGTCTGCCCGGGCGAGCAGGAACGTATCGGTTCCGGTCGGCGCAAGGGCGAAGGACAGCTTGTGTTGCTGGATTCCCGATCCGATGTGGAGGTCTACGGCGCAGTCGTCTTGGCGCGTCTGGGACCGTTCGTCGAAATCCAAGCGAAGGTAGAGTCGCTCATGGTCGAAGCCGAAGAGGATTGCGGTGAACAGCCCTTCGGATTTCCACATCGCTCCCAGCGGCGGGGTGGGGTTGATGGTTCCGGCTCCGCGCCATTCAAAAAAGTTCGACACGATGCCGTCGAGGGTCGGGGAAATGAAGGCCAGCGGAAGTTGCACCACCTCCAGCCCCTGCGGCGCGCGTGCTTCCACCAACGGTTGGTTCAAGATTTCGGGCGGCGTGACTCCGGCATAGGTCCAGACGTTGCGGAGGTGCGTCCTGAATAGGCGGTCGAATTCTTGTTTGTAGTCGGTATCGAAGTCGTCACCGTACCACCAAAACCAATCGCTCCCTTCGGCGGCATAGAGCTCGCCCCAGGCCGCGCGGGCCTGCTCCGTGGTCAGCGAGGGCGTCAGTTCAACGAGCCGCGCTCGCGTGTGCTGCAGGAGGTCCCAGCCGCGATTATCTTCCTGGTGTCCGATCCAGATCTTGAAGTCCTGGTTGATCCAGGAGCCGGAATGTAGGTGATCGAGGCGTTGGGTCGGCGGAATGGTTGCGAGCGCTCGACTGACGGTCTCCATTTGGACGCGGATGCCGTGGCCGATGTGGAGCCCATCCTGTTCGAAGGCACGAAACAGCAGTGAGAGGAATCGTTCGCCGCCGTCATGGTAATGCTCCCATGGATTTTCCCCATCCAGGATCACCGCGACGATCCCTTGCTCCAGTGGAATATCATAGGCCAGGCCGCGGACTCGCCGAAGGACGTCGTCGGCGGCGGATTCCGGGGTCGTCTTATGGTAGACGAAGCCGAACGCGTCGGAGATGTCCCGGTCTCGAAACACCATCGTGAGCGGGTGGTCCGTCGCCCCGACGGTGTAGGGCTGATACAGATGGTAGTGACGGTTCCAGGCGTGATTCCCGGTTTGGAGCGAGCGGTAGAGGTTGCCTTCGTCCGTCGCCAACCAGCGGATCCCGGCCTTTTCCAGCATCGGCAGCATCTCCGGACAGACCGATCCCTCTGACGGCCACAGCCCGACAGGGGCTCGGCCAAAGGTCTTGGTGTGGTATTCGATGGCCAGTCGGATCTGCGCCTCGGCATCGGCCGGGGCATGAAATCGAGCCGGAAGCGGCAAATCCGGTCTGGCGCGCCGCGTAAATTCCGAGTCGATGACCAGGGGCAAGATCGGGTGAAAGAACGGTGTGGTGGTCAGTTCGACTTGTCCGCGGTCCTGGAGCGCCTTGTACATGGGGACGATCTGCCGGATCGCCGCCTGCTGCAGGGCCAGGACTTCCTGTTTGTCCTCTTCCGTGAATCCACGATTCTTCCTCCGTAACTCTGCCAGGCGTGGAAACTGTTGCAGACTGCCATATCCGAACCACGCGAGGTTGTGCCACACCTGCAGGTCGAGGAATTCCTGAGATGAAAACTGCCTGGCCAAACGATCCAGGTCGTGCCCCTGCACGTCGAGGCCGCGCTTCACCAGCAGTTCCTCGTAGCGGGGAAAGGGCCGCACCATGGTAGCCCAGTTCGCCGAGAAAAAATGGCGGATCAGAAAGGCCTTTTCCTCCGGAGTGAGGTCGGCCGCCGGGCGTTGGGCATATTCGAGAAAGAGATCGCGGACCCGACCGGCGGAAAATTCTTCGAGCTGCAGCAGGAGCGACGGAGTGAAGTTAAAGGTCGAGCGCGCCTGGGGAAACTTGTCGAGCAGGAAGGCCATATCGTAATAGGCTTTCGTCGCATGTAGACGAACCCAGGGCATACTGGCGGATCCCGTGATCGGGTCCGTGTAGTACGGCTGGTGCATGTGCCAGAGGAAACAGAGCTGAATGGTTTTCATCGGGAAGCTTCTTGCAGACTCCTGGGCAGTATGTCATAGGGGTATGAGGGTTGCAACGAATGTGCGGGATTGCGCGTTGAGTCAGAGCCTTTTATACAACGGTGTCATGATCGAACGACGCAGTCAGTCGTTCACGGAGTGAGGAGTCAAGATAATGGAAGTGGAACCGACCATCTCGTCGAGCGTACGCATCGAATCTCTCCCTGCCGCCGGCTCGACATTGCGTTATTGGGGACCGGTGGGACTCTATGCCGCACTGATTTTCGGAGGGTCCTCCATTTCGAATCCACCGGAGGCGATTGCCTCGGTTCTGAAAGAAATTTCAGATAAAGCGCTGCATCTGTGTGAGTACAGCCTCTTGGGGGCCTTGAGCTATCGTGCTTGTCGCCATGCGGCCGGACCCTGGGTGGCACGCCATGCCGTGGCCGTGACGGTGGCCGGCTGTGCGCTCTACGGCCTCAGCGATGAGGTCCATCAACTGTTCGTGCCGTTTCGGCAGGGAGATCCGCTGGACCTGGTCGCTGATACGGCAGGCGCCATGCTGGGGGCTTGGACCTGGCGATGGGCGGAGTGGCGCAATCCTGGGGTTCTGGGTCGATCTTAAGTTCCTAACGCGGTCATTTCATCGTTCAATCCCCATTCGGGTAACTCGCGCGGTATTCTTCCGATCCTTCCTCCCTTCGATTGTGTGTGGAACACCTCTCGGTCAGCGTCGGCTATTCTTCGACATCGTACGCAACGTAACGCCCGGATCCACACATGGCCTCCGGCGTCCACCGTGTCAATATACAGGTCGGCAACGAGGTGACCTTGACAGGTGGAACAGGTGAGCGAGGCGTGGGCGTGGGC
>JACQHN010000537.1 GCA_016199015.1 Nitrospira defluvii | reverse complement strand
GCCGTGTTGCGCCAGGCCGGACATCACGTCGTGCAGCGGGACATCAACATTGAGATGTATGACCACTTCTTCAGTGATTCGTTTCTGATTTTGATCAAGGCCCGCCAGAGCATGCAGCTGAGAGCGCTCCAGGAGAAGGCCGAGCTGGATGAGCAGCAGTCAGGCCAGAAGGCTTGTCTGGAACAGATGGAGCCGGTCGATGTGTTCGACCTGGCCGAACGAGCAGAACGTGCCAAACAGGTCGTGCGCGGCGCAGCGTTTTACGAAGCCGATAAGCTGGAGTGGGCGCTGAACACCTTTCGCGAGGTCATGCAGTACATTTCCGCCGCCTATTACCCGGCGTCGCTCGTGTTCTATCCGATGGAGAGCAATCTGGGCTATCGGCCCGGCGTCTCCAAGGAAGTGTTCGCCTGCCTGGACGACGAACAGGTCAACGTCTATCGAGACATCTGCAATGAACTCGTGTTGCCCAGCGTCAGCAAAGAAAAACCGGACGTGATCGGGATTTCGATCGGCACCCAGATGCAACTGATGGCCGGTCTCACGTTCTGCAAGATGATCAAGGAAAGTTTCCCGAACATCCACGTCGTGGTCGGCGGCAATGTCGTGACTCGGTTGCAGGAGGAATGGGCGAAGCATGACCGTTTCTTTACCGAGGTGTTCGATTCGGCCATTCTCTATGAAGGCGAACATGCCCTGCTCTGGTTGCTCGATGCGCTCGATGGCCAGCGGACGTTGAATTCGGTGCCCAACCTGATGCATCGAGATGAGACGGGCGTCCACCTGAACCAGGAAATCTATACGGAGAAGACCACCGCGTTGCCCTTGCCGGATTTCGACGGATTGCCGCTCGACCATTACTTTGTGCCGGAACGCATCATTCCCTATTTGGCCACACGCGGCTGTTACTGGGGACGCTGCACCTTCTGCGATCACGGGCAAGGCTATTTCGATCAATATCGTGGCATGTCGGCGAATCTAGTCGTCGAACAGATCACGGCCTTGCGAGACAAATACCAATGCCGGCATTTTCTGTTTTCAGACGAGTCCTACCCGCCGGCGCTCTTTAAGAAGGTCTCCCAACTGCTGGTCGATCAGAACACCGGCATCAAATGGACCACGCTGATCCGGTTTGAAGAGACGCTACAAGATTTGTCCGTATGGGAGTTGGCTGCGAAGTCCGGCTGCTGCACGCTCTACTACGGTATGGAATCGGCGAACGAGCGGGTGCTCAACCTCATGGACAAACATGCGAGGAAGAGCGTCATTGAAAACAACCTGCGCCAGGCGGCCAAGGCGGGGATTTGGAACCACGTCATGGCGTTCTACGGATTTCCCGGCGAGACGCGCGACGAGGCGCTGGAAACCCGCCAGTTCGTCATTGAGAACCAGCCCAACATTCATTCCGTAGAGATTTTCTACTTCGTGGCCTATCGGCATACACCGATGGTGCGCAATCCGGAGAAATTCGGCATCACGATTCACAAGCAGGAAGAGTACGACCTCCCGCTCGATTACTACTACACGCTGAACGAGCCCGGCGGGATTTCCTGTTTGGATGCGATGCAGCTCTGCGAGGAGTTCTATCGGAACGACTTTCACCCCTGGGCGGTGCGCGTCAACGCGCGCGAACACGTGTTCCTCTACATCTCCAAGTTCGGGACGAATCGCTTGCCGCAGATCTATGCGGCGACCAAGGACGGCGCCACCGCCTCGGAGGGCGTGTCGGGCCTGGTGACCTGGCCCATGGCCATTGCCGAAGGAACGGGCGAAAAGGACGGGGAACCGTCCATGTCTAGGGTGGTCTCGCACGGGGTCTCCTAGCGGGAAGCTGAAAACGGCGTCCCACGTCGTTCTCGGCTCGTCAAAATCCTCAACGTACCCTCCAGGGTACGCCTCCGGTTTTGCCTCACCTGCGGCCTAGTGGGACGCCGTTTTGAGCATCCCGCCGTCTCGCGAGTGCGGATGGCTTCGCTCAACAAGAATGCTGATCGCCCGACACCTTGTCGGGAATGACTAATGCGGAGAGCAGGGCGTACGAGGATTCGATGAGTCGGGTCATATCTTCAGCTTTCTTGTAGGCCTGCATGTATTTCTTGGGATTGTTGGTCAGATTGGCGTACCGATGAGGATTCCATGTGTGGAGAAGCTGTGTGCGTGTCTGATCCAGTTGTTCGCGGGAGAAGGGCAGTGAGAGTGTGAACAGTTCCAGGGCCTTGGTGAGGATGTCATCAGTCATGCGACGGAGTCTGGCAAGTCCATTGTGATGTTGTCAATCTAGCAGGCGTTGCCCCAGCGGCAACAGGCAAGGTGTTGCACCATGGCCACTGCACTCCCGATTTTCCAGCCCGTCCCTCTCTTCAAAGATCGCACCGATTATCGTCAGGTTCTCATCCGTGAAATGGACGCCGGCAAGATCCCCTTGAGCCTCGGCCGGGATTGTCCGGTCAAGTGTGAGTTCTGCTATGAGCTCGACCACTCATACCGTGAAACGCTCGACCCGCCGAAGACCAGCGACGCGGACTGGACGTTCATCCTCGACTACATCAAGAAGCAACCGAGCGACCCCACACAGTTCTGGTGCCTTGGCGGCAATGAGTTCATGGAATGGACCGACCTGTTTCTGCATCCCAAGGCGATGGAGTGGGTCGAGGATTTTCTCCGCGAGACGGACAAGAACATCCAGTTCTTCACCGTGGGGTTCGTCCATGTGCCCAAGATCCATCAGCTGACAGCGCAGTATCCCGGCCGCATCAACTTCGAACTGTCGGTCATCACGCTCAGTGCCTATCGGCAGCGGTTGATGCCGCATGCGCCCTCCGTGAAACATGTCATGAAAGTGTTGGACGGTCCTGCCGTTTCCTCGGCGAACTTTTACGCCTTCGACAAGGAAACGATGTCGAAGGATGCGGCGGCCATTTCGGCTATCAATCAGCAATGCGTGCTGTGGATGGGAACGCTGACGCCGGTCCGGGGTCTCAAGGAGGAGACGGCCGCAGTCATGCGGCAAGGGCGGACATTCCTGCCGAACGAAGCCACCCGTGTGTACGACATGGGGTTGCCGAACCTGCAGACCATCCACACGGAAGCCTACACCACGGCCTTCTTGAGCCGCCGTCGCATCGTCAGTCTGTTCGACTCGCTGGAACTCGAGAAGAAGGATACGGTCGTCATGGCGGGCAGCGTCTACAAGATCCTGACCATATTTCGGAAAAACCGCGCCCGATTTCTCTACGTGCCCAACGCATTGCTGAGCGGGGATTCCGACTGCACGGTGCTGTTGACCTTCGATGACATCGCGCGGCGTCTGACCAAGGAGAAGGTCGTGCATATCCCCAAATGCATCATGCAGTCGGGCCGTGGACCCTATACCGATATCACCGGAGTCAGCCTGGAGCAGTTCACCAAGAAGACTGGCGTGCGGGTGAAGGTGCTGCATAAAATCGACACACGTTTTGCCAACCAGCAGCTCTATCGCAACGGCTCACTGCAGAACTACGTCGAGCAATACCTCGAGCATCCCTTGATGCAGGAGTACGAAGCCCTTCCCAGGCCTGCTTGATAGGCCGACATAACATCATTCGTCAGACGTGAAGGGTATCTCGTCACGCGTCGCGCATTGCTCCTCATCCATCGCCAGGTTCAATGTTCAGTTTTCATTGTTCAATGCTCAATCTTGGACTATTGAACATTGAAATTTGAGCATTGAACATTCGGCATTGCTCAGCCCTTGAACCTTGAACCTTGAAAATTGAGTATTGTCATCCGCCCTTTCCCGCCAGTGTCGCGCGCCCCCTTGCAAAAAAAATCGACTCGGGGCAACATGCCGCCAGCACCTTTCTTGAGGAGCCTATGGCCGAGCAGCGCAGACTGCAGTTCTATCAAGCGGACGTGTTTACCGATGAACCATTCGGTGGAAATCCCGTGGCGGTGTTTCCCGATGCCGATGGATTGACCGATGTGGAGTTACAGCAGATCGCCCGCGAAATGAATCTTTCTGAAACCGTGTTCGTTTTTCCGCCGACCGACAAGGCGGCGGTGGTCAAAATGCGCATCTTCACCCCGACGCAGGAAATTCCCTTTGCCGGGCATCCGGTGATCGGCACCTTTTTTGTGCTGGGGACGCTGAAACGCTTGACCCTCAGGGAACCGGTGACCAGGGTCCTTCAAGAG
>JACQHN010000524.1 GCA_016199015.1 Nitrospira defluvii | reverse complement strand
TCAGTTGGGCCCGCCGCAGTGGATGAAAAGGCGGCATATATGGGCGCCTTTAGATGCGTGACGACAATGCCCCTGGTCGATTCCACGGCTTCTTCGACGCGGTGATCAACGCCGGAACGCCCACGATAGACCTGGTCCTGAATGGTGGACATCACATCATATTCCCGCGCGGCGCTCAGCATCTTGTTATACAGCGCATAGGTCCGCGCCGCCACCGCCTGCACCTTCAGCATTTCCGGATGCCAGGCGGAGCTGACCTCCGAGGGCACCACGCCCTTTACATACTCTTCCAAATCAACCTGATTCACGACAGAAAGCGTATGCCCCTTGCGCAACACCCGCACGACTCCGCTAACCGAGAGCGCCGGACCCTGAGCTATCGCCACACCACCCTGTCCCAACGATCCCGACCGAGCCCCTGCTCCAGCCCCGCCGGCTTGAGTCATCATCAACGAGAGATTGTTCCGGAGAGGCCGAATGACGACCTGCCCCCCGACCACCCGCCGACTATCAACGTGCAGGCCGTCTCCTCGTGATGAGATATGGGTCGGGGATCGCAAAATTTTCGTCTCGCCCGCCTCAGTCACGATGGCCAGGGCGCCGTCAGAACTCACCTCCAGGAGCGTGACCTCTTGAGCCACCAAGACCCGAATGGATTCGGCAGATACTGGGTGCGCGTAGGCAAGGAAAAAGAGTAGGCTGCCCGCCATCATAGGCAGGATCTTGAGTGTGTATCGAATCAGCGGCGAAAGAGCCATGAGAAGACGTAGAGAACGAGGCTCAACAGAATGCTGAGCACGAGACTGGTCGCGATCGGGATATAGAGACTGAACTGCTCTCGCGTGATCGAGAAATCGCCGGGTAATTTACCGATCCAGCTGAACGCGGAACCGACGCCAAGCCATTTTTCTGCCAGCGTCAGAAGGACCCCGACCGCGGCGATGGCCAGTCCCACGACGATCAACCATCGACCCACGTCGTTCCAGGGTACCATTTTTTCATTGTATCAAACATTCAGCAATTTGAACGGCATTGAGGGCGGCGCCTTTGCGGAGGTTATCGCTCACGACCCAGAGATTCAATCCATTGGTGATCGACTCATCTTCACGGATTCGTCCAACATACACCTCGTCTTTGCCCGATACGTCGAACGGCATGGGATACAGCTTCTTCAGTGGGTCATCATAGACGATGACTCCGGGCATCTCTGCGAGGGCGGCCCGAGCCTCGTTCGCCTTCAGCGGCCGTTCGAGTTCGACATTGATGGCCTCAGAGTGACATCGCAACACCGGCACCCGCACCGTGGTCGCGGTGACACGGAGGAAGGGCATCTCGAGAATTTTTCTCGTCTCTCGAACGATCTTGACCTCTTCTGAGCAATCGCCGCCCTCACCGAACGAGCCGACAGCCGGCAAGAGGTTAAACGCGATTTGGTAAGGGTAGACCTGCACCTTCACCTCTTGGAAGGAGATCAACGCCTTCGTCTGATCGACCAACTCATCCATGGCCGCTGACCCCGTTCCGGATACCGACTGAAAGGTCGTCACAACGACCCGCTTGATGCCGGCGGCATCGCGAAGCGGCTTGAGTGCCATGACGAGCGGGGTCGTCGTACAGTTGGGAATGGCCACAATCCCTCGCTTCATCGATCGCAGAGCAGCCGCATTGACCTCTGGCACCACCAGCGGCACATCGGGATCCATCCGAAAGACCGCGCTATCATCGATGACAACGACGCCTGCCGCACCCAATCGTGCGCCGTAGTCCAGGCTGATGGCATCCGTCGCGGACACAAAGGCAATGTCCACTCCGGCAAAGGAAGAGGCTTCCGTCAGCTCCTCCACCTTGTACTCCTTACCCTGGCAAGACAGGACCTCCCCCGCCGACCGTTTCGACGAAAACAAGCGTAGCGTCTCGAGGGGAAAGTTGCGTTCTTCTAGGATCTCGAGGCTTTCCTTCCCAACAGCCCCGGTGGCTCCCAGCACTGCCACCGTATAGGCCCTTTTCTTCTTCAACATGATGCCGTCCTCACGCAATCGCGGTCAAAACTCTGATGCGGTGGTTGAATGTATCTGCGATATAGATGGTCCCGGTCGCATCGACTGCCACTCCGAATGGATAATTGAGACTGCCTGCCAAGGCATCGCCGCCGTCTCCGCCGAACTGCGCGACGCCGGTGCCGGATAGGCGCGTGAGGGTCTTCGTCCGCCCGTCCCACACCCGAATCAAATGGCTGTCCGAATCCGTCATGTAGAGTTTCCCGTCGTGGGCGACGGCGATCGCTGCAGGCCTGGAAAGACTCTGCGAACAAGGCTCATCTGGCCCTTGATAGCGGTACATCCCTCCGTCTCCCGCCACGGTCGCAATCTGCCCAGTCGCTGAATCGACGGATCGTATCCGGCTATTGAAGGTATCGGCCACATACAACAGACCATCTCCCCCGAGGACCACGCCGCTTGGGCCTGACAGACTGGCCTGATCAGCCGGAACCTGATCTCCGCTATATGCAGCCGTTCCATCTCCCGCCACGGTCGTGATGACGCCGGTGGCGAGCTGCATTCGACGCACACGATTGTTACTTTGGTCGGCAATATAGAGGGCGTCGTCGTTGACGGTCAAACCCGTCGGCTCATTAAGTGCCGCAAGGACTGCCGGGCCGCCGTCACCGGAATAACGAGCCTGCCCGGTCCCCGCCACGGTCGTGATCACACCGGTCGCCGCATCGACTTTTCTCACCCGATGGTTCATCGTATCGGCGATATACAGGTTCCCGAATCGGTCGACGGCCACCGCACTTGGAAAGTTCAACCTCGCGTGACGGGCAGGGCCGCCATCCCCAGAGTCGTGCTCTATAGTGAGCCGCCCCCCGGTGACGTAGCGTACCGTTCCACTGAGATCGGTGACTTGCGAGTAGGCCTTCGTGGCATCCGTAGACGCGTCGGCAAAGGGGTCCTCATCTTCGGCTATCGGCATGTCCGCGGCCGGTTGCGATGGAACCGGCCCGGTCATACCGGCTGGACAGACGCCGGCGACAGTCGTAATCACACCCGTCGCCCGATCGACGCGCCGCACGACGTGATTTTCAGAATCCGCGATGTAGAGATTCCCCGCTTGGTCCACGCAAAGACCTTTCGGTTCGTTTAACGAAGCCGCTCCGGCCGGTCCGCCGTCTCCGGCGTAGCCCGGCTCGCCGTTCCCTGCCATCGTCTCAATAATTCCGGATTGCGTCGCGTGTGTCATCGTGGTTCACGAGGCAAGATTGCGCACAATGGCATCGCCCATCTCGGTGGTCCCGACCAGCCGCATACCCTCGGCATGAATGTCCTTGGTGCGAAGCCCTTGATCAAGGGTTTTGACGATCGCCTGCTCGATGGCTTCCGCTTCCTTCTCAAGCCGGAAGGCATAGGACAACATCATCGCCGCGGAGGCAATCGTCGCAATCGGGTTGGCGATATTTTTTCCGGCGATGTCGGGCGCGCT
>JACQHN010000523.1 GCA_016199015.1 Nitrospira defluvii | reverse complement strand
GCGCGGCTGCGTTGCGCCTCGGCCACCAGCTGAACGATATGCGCCAACAGCGTATCCGCCCCGACGCGATCGGCCTGCATCACGACACCACCCGAGCCGTTGATCGTGCCGCCCGTGACGCGGTCACCAACGGTTTTCTCCACCGGCAAGGACTCTCCGGTAATCATCGATTCATCGATAGCCGTCGTCCCTTCGAGGACGAGACCATCGACCGGCACTTTCTCTCCCGGCCGCACCCGCAGATGATGTCCGACCTGCACCTGATCGAGGGGAACATCCTCCTCTTGACCATCTTCGCGCAGCAGTCGTGCGGTCTTGGGTGCCAGTCCTAGCAGGGCCCGGATGGCGCCGGTCGTGCGGCTCCTCGCTCGCAGTTCCAAAACCTGGCCGAGCAGGACCAGCACCGTAATCACGGCCGCGGCTTCAAAGTAGACCGGCACCGCCCCATGCTCAAGCCGAAACGATTGCGGAATCGACGACGGAAACAACGTGGCGAAGGCGCTGTATAGATAGGCTGTGCCGGTGCCGATCGCGATCAGCGTAAACATGTTCGGACTGCGATGCACGAGCGACGCCCATCCGCGCTGAAAGAACGGCCATCCGGCCCAGAGGACGACCGGCGTGCTCAGCAGGAACTGCACCCATGCCGACCACTCGTTCGAAATGACATACTGCATGGGGTGACCAGGAAGCATCGGGGACATGGCCAGCAGGAACACCACCGCCGTCGGGCCCAGCCCGACCCACAACCGTCGAGCCATATCTATTAATTCAGGATTCTGTTCCTCCTCGACGGTGACCGTCTTTGCCTCCAGCGCCATGCCACATTTGGGACAGGCCCCAGGCTCCGCTTGCACGACCTCAGGATGCATCGGGCAGATATACTCCGTCCTTGTCGGCAACGGCAGCAGCGAGGCCGACTCCAGCGCCATGCCGCACTTCGGACAGGGCACCTGTGTGTCCTCCAGCACGTCAGGACACATGGGACAGACATACGTCGTCCCGGAAGCAGCTGGTGCTGTCGACGCGACCTGTTTCGATGACGCAGGATCGAGATATCGCAGAGGGTCGGCGCGAAATTTGGTCAGGCAACTTTGGCAACAGAACGAATACGTCGTGCCTTGATGTGCATACGACCCGGCCGCTGTGGCCGGATCAACGGTCATGCCACAGACCGGATCGATGACGCCGGACGTGTTCTCGCTCGATGGGGATGCCGCCAACATGGAGAGGGGGATTCCTCCGAGAGGCCGTTTCATCGGCACTGGCGCTGCGGTGCTCGGCGTCAGATATCGAGCGGGATCAGCTCGGAACTTTTCGAGACAACCCTGGCAACAGAAATAGTAGGTCTTGCCTTCGTGCAGGTAAGACCCCGCCGCCGTGGATGGCTGCACGGTCATTCCGCAGACCGGATCAAGTTCGCCGCTTGCGGCCGGCTGCTCAACCAACGACTGCATCATGGGAAGCGAGCGATGTCCCGAAGCTGGAAGGGCCGCACCGGCGGCAGAGACCTGCTTCACATACTGGTTCGGCACGGCTCGAAAGCGGTCGAGACAATGGGTGCTGCAAAAGTAGTAGGGCGCGCCTTCGTAATCGAAGCGGCCCGCCGCCTTGGCCGGCTCCACTGTCATCCCACAGATCGGATCAGTCGCCATCTTTCCCTATCTGGTGATTTGATGATTGAGTGATTTAGAGATTGTTGTCCGAAACTTCGCCAAATCACGAAATCGTTCAATCATACTTGCGGCGCTTCGCCGCGCTAGCGTTTCCCATCACCATCCAGAATACTCTGGATAACCACCTTCAAATTGTCAGGATCGATCTGTTCCACCTTGATGTTGCCGTCCAATAACACGGTGGGTGTTTGTTGCACCTTGATTCGATCGCCCCATTTCCGCCCTTCTTCAAAGGCCCTCGCCGGCTTGGCGCTGGCTAACCCCGCTTCAAACGCCACAGGATCGAGTCCCACCTCGCGGATCAGCAATTCGCGGATCGTCCGGTCGATGATGCCGATCTTGTCCTTATGGATGATCCGGAATAAGACCCGTTTCATCTCATCGCCCTTGCCCATGGTCTTGGCCTGTTCGTACATGTCGAACGCGGTCGGCAACTTGCCGGGCATCACTGGATAGCCCACCATCGTGACGTCCAATTTTTTCCCAAATTCCTTTTCCAACAGCGGCACGCCTTCTCCGTCAAACCGGTGGCAATGGGGGCAGTAGAAATCTGCAAATTCCACCAACTGCACCTTCCCAGGCTTATGCGTCGACACCTCGTCCTTGAGAATCTCGAACTTGCCTTTGAGTTCGGCCTTGCCGGCCCAGGCCGCTCCCGCGAAAACCAATGCGGCCGTCACCACCATCGTTCCAATCAGACACCCTCGCCACCCACGACTCTTCACCATACGACGCGCTCCTTTCCTACCACTGTTCAGTTCGACCGTCTCGTCGGCATTATAAACAATGCTCGCCACTTTGTGCCTCTGGTATAATGCCCATGATGCAGGTGAAACTTCTACAGGGGATTGTGATACTCTCGATCGCCGCAGTAGTGGCGGCCTGTGCCTCTTCAAGCGAGACCGTCGATTCCGCGCAGAACGGGCCACAGACACCGCCGTTTACTCAGATCAAGACCGCCCCGGATTCCTTCAAGGGGCAAACCCTCGTGCTCGGCGGGCAGGTGCTCGCAGCCCGGCGCATGAAAGACGGCACGCGTATCGAGGTGCTTCAGCTCCCGCTCAACGATTCGCAACAACCGACGCTTGACCTCATGAAGTCCCAAGGGCGCTTTGTGGCCATCCAACGGGAGTTCCTCGATCCTGCAACTCTTCCCCACGGGACCTTCATCACCATCACCGGCGAGCTCACCGGCTCCATCACCCTGCCGCTCGACGAGACGGACTACACCTATCCCGTCATCGACATCAAGAGCCTTCACACCTGGGTTCCATCGCAAGACTCGAACCAGTGGAGAAGCCGCCCCTATCCTTACTACAGCCCATTTGGTCATCCCTACTGGGGGCCGTACGGGCGTGCCTTTCCCTACTACTGGTAAGATCTGACAGGGATCTCATCGCGGATCATCCGTGAATCGTTTCACGGAGCCGCCTCTTCTGGCTGGGTATGGCGGGCTCATCGTCGTGTGGGCTCAACGATACAACAACGCCCCGTTCATCTGGGAAGATGAACGGGGCGTTGCTACGACCAGCCGTGCGCCGAGCGTTACTTGATCATAATCAACTTACCGCCAGGGTGCTTGGGATTGAGATGGTCCCGGTAGGAGAGAGTGTTCCCTTGGGTCGCACTAAACAGATCGCTCGTCGGAACCCCGATGTACTTCGTTTCACCAGGCTTCAACACGACTTCCGCCTTCAACACGAACGGCGAAGCCGCGTTCACCGGATCGGTCATCTGAAAACCTCGCTCAGTCGCGGTGGTATTCGTGACCTTGATCAGCAAAGGCCGCCCCGGCCTGACCTTGAAATCGATCACGGTGGTCGGAGGATACCAACTCTTCACGGTTCCTAGATCGACGGCGAACAGCTGCACATCGACTTCCAATTCCTTGAACGGCTGACCCACCACAGCGCCGGTCTCCAGATCACCGACTTCGACGCCCCCTGCCTGGTGAGCCAGGGCTGACGTACCGACCGACAACACGCCCAACACGCCTAGAAAAAAGACCACATTCCTGCTCAGCATAGACAACCTCCTGTCGAGTTAAAGGGATGAGGACGGACGATGCTCCGGCGCAAGACAAGGGGGAAGGCCGGTGCCCTCCAAAACCTGGCCGCCGATAATCTGATCATCAACAATCAAGAACAACACTTTCATACGTTTGGTATTGTCTGAAAATTTTCCACTCGCGACGGCTAAGACTTCGTGCGAGCCGTCAGCCTGCGGCTGATCCGCCTCGATCATGACGTAGTACGAATCGAACCCTTCGAATTCCCTATTGAAGGCTTGCGCGCGCAATAACCGTTCGAGTGAGTCATCGGTCGCGCCAGCCGGCAACCAGGCAGCCAACACCAGGACCTGGACCATTGTCACACAGAGCTTGCGCATGGATGAACCCTCCTCGGGACAGGAGTTATAACCTCGACGCTTGACGCGGTCTACAGACGCGCACTCACGGATACCGACGGGTGCTACACAATCGCGGCATACCAATCGGCGACTGGGTGCATGACGAGGCATTGAACTCGATGGAGCACCGGATGTCAGGCGAGGTCAGGAACGCAACGAGGTGAACGATGATGCGAGGGGCACTGAAGAGGGAACCAGGGGAAGCCAGATGGTCGTGGCTCCCCCCACCACAGAAGAAACGTACTACTTCCCTTTTGACTTGCCTTTCGCGCCGGCCTTCTCCGCATGCGTGAGAGATTCCTCAGCGTGCTTGACGGCCTCCTTCGCATGTTCCAGCGCTTCTTTCGCATGCGGATCGTTGCTGGCCTTGACCGATTCTTCCAGATGCTTGATCGCTTCCTTCTCGTGCTCCAGACCTTCCTTTGCATGCTTGATCGTTTCTTTCACATGTCCGCCATCGGCAAGAGCAAACCCGATCGGCCAGCAGCCACCAACCCGACAACGGATAACGCAATCATTTCTGAACGGAGATAGGTCATGACAACTCCTTTAGCCTGGTTAATTCATGACTTTTCGTCTCAAACCAGCGCAACCCATTGAGAGAAAAAGGTTTTCATCTGTCTTTCTTGCAATAGTAATTTCAACACTCTGTAG
>JACQHN010000520.1 GCA_016199015.1 Nitrospira defluvii | reverse complement strand
GGATGCGGCATCATGCCCAACACGTTGCCCTCGGCATTCATGATCCCGGCGATGTGGTCCAACGAGCCGTTCGGGTTCGCTTCCGGCGTCACCTTTCCCTCGGGGGTGCAATAGCGGAAAATCACCTGGGCATTGGCTTTGATGCCGCCGAGCGTCACCGGATCGGTATAGTAATTCCCATCAGCATGTGCGATGGGAATCTTCAACACCTGACCGGATTCGCAGCGATTCGTGAAGCGGGTCGCGGCATTCTCCACCTTCACGTACACGTCTTTGCAGATAAAGTTCAGCGAGGTATTCCGCAACATCACACCGGGCAGCAGACCGGCCTCTAAAAGAATTTGAAAGCCGTTACAGATGCCAATCACCAGCCCGCCTTTGTTCGCAAATTCCTTCACCGCACCCATCACCGGAGAAAAGCGGGCGATGGCGCCGGTCCGCAGATAGTCCCCGTAGGAAAACCCGCCCGGCAATACGATCGCGTCGAGTCCCGCCAGTAAGGTTTCCTTATGCCAGATCATCTCCACATGCTGGCCCAGGACATCCTCGAAGATGTACTGGCAGTCGTGATCGCAATTGCTTCCTGGAAACACCACCACGCCGATTTTCATCTTTGCTTTTCCATCCCCCACTCATCCGAACTGCAATGCACATTGACGGGGTGGCGGGGCTCGGCTCTACTGCGCGCATCGAACGAGCACTGTTTCAGCGTGCGCGTTCTGCGAGCAAGGAGCCAAGCCCTGCCGCCCCGTCCTGACCTTATTGCAGTTCGTACCGATATTCCTCAATGACCGTATTCGCGAGCAACTTCTCACACATGGCCTTCACTTGCGACTCAGCTTTGGCCCTATCGGTCTCGTTTACGTCCACTTCCATGTACTTCCCTACCCGCATGTTCGTCGTATTTTTGAACCCCAGCGAATCCAGCGCATGCTCGATCGCTTTCCCTTGGGGATCGAGAATCCCCTGCTTCAACGTCACATGAATCTTGGCTTTCATTGTGCCTTCCCCACTTCCTGCTGCGCTTTGGATACCCTGTTGACGTACTTCCGAATCCAAAAAATGACGCCGATCGTTCCTAACCCTGCCAGCGACAACAGAATGAAGGCCCAGCGCCAGGGCGACTCCTTGAGGTGATAGGCCATCAGAGCCACCGTGGCGGCCCACACTAAAATCGCCGCCACTAAGCCATAGTTCAAAAACAACTGCAGGAATCGAGTCATTCTTTTCTTCTGGCCCCCTCACCACCAAAAGCCAAGAGGGCTGACAAGGGGTGGTGGGGCGGGCGGCCCCTGCGCGCGTCCAACGAGGGCCTTCTCAGGCCGCGCCTTGCGCGAGCAAAGCCGCCTGCCTCACCATCCCCTACCCGCATACCCTCTTCAACACCTCCTGATACGCCTCCTCGATCTTCCCCAAATCCTTCCGAAACCGATCCTTGTCCATCGACTCCTTCGTGGTCTGGTCCCAAAACCGACAGGTGTCGGGAGAAATTTCATCGGCCAGGATGAGCCGATTGTGAAAGACGCCGAACTCCAATTTAAAATCAACCAGCAGCATGTGCCGTTCTTTAAAGAACGGCAGCAACACCGCATTGATTTTCTGTCCCAGCTCACGCATCTCCCGCAGCACGGCCGGAGTCGCCACACTCAGCAGGCGGAGGTGGTCGTCGTTCACTAACGGATCACCCAGCGCATCGTCTTTGTAATAGAATTCGATGATTGCCGGCTCGATCGCCACGCCTTCTTTCAAACCCAGCCGTTTCGCGAGACTCCCCGCGATGATATTCCGAACTACGACCTCGACCGGCACAATCGTCACCTTCTTGGTGAGCATCTCGCGGTCGCTCACCCGTTCGATGAAGTGAGTCGGAATCCCCTGCTGTTCCAATAACCGGAACAGCCGCTCCGACACCTTGTTGTTGACCACCCCCTTGTCGACGATGGCGCCGCGCTTCTGCGCATTAAACGCCGTCGCGTCGTCCTTGAAGTACTGCAACACCTGGTCGGGCCGATCGGTCGTGAAAATTTTCTTGGCCTTGCCCTCGTAAATCATGGTGCCTGTAGATTCGCCAGCCATTCCCTGCCCTCCACTACCGTGCGAACAATTCAAGAATATCGTCCAGCGGCCTGACGGTCCCCAGCAATGTCGGATGCCCGAATCGCCGATTGTGGCGGTACTCTTTCACCTGTTCGAGCGCGCGGATCAGGCCGTGAAACTCGTCCAGTTTTTCCGTCTCGAAATAGGTGAGGAAGTCGAAGTCGTCCAGCCCGCTGGAGTGATACAGCTTCCGTTTCACGGCAGGCACATAGGGAAGCGCCACCTGGGTATGTTCCTGCATAAGCGTGAGACGCGTGTCCTGGTCCAGGGCCCACCATTCGGCATCTTTTCTGATCGGAATCACGATCGCATAGGATTTCGTCCCCGCCTCGCTCGGAGCCTGCAAGTCCGTCTTCATTTGCTCGGGAAACCCCGGCACATAGGCCGCCTTCTTGGTGAGGCCATGCAGGTAGCTGGTCGCGACGAGGTGCCGCCCGAAACGTGTCCCCAACAGAGAGGTCAGAAACTGTTGCGTGTCCGCCAGGGCACGGGCATGCACTCTGAACATGAAATCGGCATGGTCCGAGAGCCCGCGGAGGAGATAGGACTCGATCACGATTTGAGTCGAGAATTGCTCGATCAACCCCTTCGCCTCCGATACCGCAATGACGCGCGCCTCTCCCGTGAGGTCCCACCAATCATGATCCATTTGGAACGCGGCGAAGGTACCGTACACACCAGGCTCGGTGAGCAGTTTGTCCCGCTCTGTCGCGTGCGCCGGCCAGGCCGTCGCCACCATGAGCAGACCAACCATCAGCGTCCTCTTTACAGCCGACCACAGGTTCATGCCCGCCTCCTCCGGCGTCGCGTCGAGGAGGCAACCGCGCCGGCCCCGAACACGCGACGAAATACCTGATCGAGGTGCCGCAAATAGTACATGGGATCGAAACAGGCCGTGATCTCGCTGGGCTTTAAATGTGTCGTAATGAATGCATCCCGACCGACGAGTTCCTGGAACCCCACCCCGCCTTTCCAGGCCGTCATGGCGTTGCGTTGCACGGCCTCGTAGGACTCTTTCCGCTGTGCTCCCTTCTCGATGAGCGCCAGCAGCAGCCGCTGGGAGAACACCAACCCCCCGGTCAGTTCCATGTTCCGTTTCATGCGTTCGGGATACACGATCAGGTTTTTCACCACATCGGTCACACGAGCCAGCATGTAATCAACCAGGATGGTGCTGTCCGGCATGATCACCCGCTCCACCGAGGAATGGCTGATATCGCGCTCGTGCCAGAGGGCCACGTTTTCCATCGCCGCCAGACTGTTGCCCCGCACCAGGCGGGCCAGGCCACAGAGATTTTCCGAGGCAATCGGGTTGCGTTTGTGCGGCATCGCCGACGAACCCTTCTGCCCCTCGGAAAAATATTCTTCTGCCTCCAACACCTCCGTCCGCTGGAGGTGGCGAATTTCCGTCGCGATTTTTTCGATGCTGGCCGCCAGCAATGCCAACGCCGAGGCGTAGGCGGCATGCCGGTCACGTTGCACGATTTGGTTCGAGACCGGGTCCGACGCCAGCCCCATCTTGGCGCAGACATACTCTTCGATTTCCGGACCTTGATGCGCGAAGGTCCCCATCGCTCCCGACAGTTTGCCCACAGCGATATCTTTTCGAGCCGCTTGGAGCCTGGTCCGGTGCCGGCATGCCTCCTCGTACCAGATCGCCAGCTTGAAGCCGAACGACACCGGCTCGCCATGGATGCCGTGCGAGCGTCCCACCATCACCGTATGGCGATGCTCAAGCGCCCGCTGCTTCAGCACGGCGATCAACTCGT
>JACQHN010000038.1 GCA_016199015.1 Nitrospira defluvii | reverse complement strand
GGGATTATGTGGTCTTCAAGGATTGTCTGCGAGTGGCCAAACGCAAATGCGGTACACGACTCTATGCGTACGTGTTGATGACCAACCATGTGCATCTCTTACTGGAACCGGAACAAGAGGGGGACTTAGGACGCTTTATGCAAAGCGTCGGGCGACGGTATGTCCGGTACATGAATGATACCTATGAGCGTACGGGAACATTGTGGGAAGGACGCTTCAAGAGTGCGGTTGTGAGTCAGGATGCCTATTTGATCATGTGCAGCCGGTACATTGAATTGAACCCGGTCCGTGCTGGGATGGTACTTCACCCGCGAGACTACCGATGGAGCAGCTATCACCGGCGAGCCTTAGAGCGCCCAGATAACCTTCTCGATGATGATCCCTGGTATGCCAGCTTGGGGAACACTGCGACGGAGCGAGCGCAGGTCTATGCTGACTGGCTGGAGACTTCAGTCTCTGGCAATGAATGGGATCACATCCGGAAAGCGACGCAGCAGGGGCGAGTGGTGGGAAGTGATGCATTCCAGGACGACATTGGCAGCAGGGTAGGCAGACGGCTGAAAGGGGAAACGCGAGGGCGCCCCAAAAGGGTGGGCCGATCAGAAATTGCACTCTGACCCCAATTCCTGCACTATCACGTCGCTGGCGGCCATGGCCCAGCAGTTGCCGACCTATGAACCGGCAAGGATTCACAACTACACGCTCACATTGGAAACGGTCAAGAATCTTGAGCAAGACCTGCTCAGCAGATCGAAAGCTCAGCGAGAAGGCCTGCCGGGTCTCGAACGAGGCCGAGAAGAAGTCATCGCCGCCGGGGCAGTCATTCTCCGCACTGTGATGAGGACACTGAGAATATCTGAATGTTTGGTCAGTGATTTGGGGTTGCGGGAAGGTGTCCTCTTGGATTTAGCAATGCGGACACGATGAATGAGAAGTCTTCGAATGACCGGCCGCTAGAAATGTTTGGTTGCAAGACTTGGCCCTCAACCCGACGTCCATTGTTTCGAATTGCGGAAACAGTGCCCATGAGCTTTTCATGGTTCGCGATGGCAATTCTCTCCCTTGGCTTCTTATCGGGGGCGCATGCGCAGAACACAGACATCTTGGCCGCTGAAAAGGGAAGAAACACGGAACGCATTGCAGCCATTGACCAAGAAGCCAGACCGATAGCCCATGAATTGCAACAGGTATTGAAGGCGGTCGACGATCACAACGACCACAAGCCGAACCCAAGGGATCGGGATGCCGTGGCGGCCTTCAACACTGAAGCAGACCGACTTAACAAGAAGAAAGCGCAACTTGCTGCGAGGCTCCAGGTATTGCAGGAGGAACAAGATCAGATCGTCATACGAAACAAGACTATTGATGAGGCGCTGAACGCATTAGAACCGAATCCCGTCGTCCAAGAGCAGGACGAATTCGACCGTATGAATGCCGCATGGATCCGTACGCAGGAGCGGCTGATCCGTGAAGCGGTCAAACATCAGTCTGAATGGCGTAATGCTGTGCTGTCTTCCCTGCAGAGCGGCATGCCACCGAATCCAAATGTAAGTCCACAGACGATTGCCGATGCCCTGCCCGGTGACATTCTTTTATTCGAGCCGGAAGGATGGAGCGTTGTCGTCCCTCCCTTAGATCGCTTCTATCGAACCGCCGAGGAGTTCGCCCGTGGGAACGTGTTCGCCGCGATGCGCAAGGAGAAGGAACCGGTTTCTCATGCGATCGCGGTGGTTAAACGCGTTAACGGGGTGACTCTTTTCTTGGATCACACTCACGTCGGTAGTCGCATCCTGGATGACAAAGAGCTCAATCGACTATACGCAAATCGCAAGATTTATTTAGCGCGGCCTCAAACAGTGGTTGACGGCCGACAACTGTGGGAAGCCGCATCAACGGCGGCTTTGCGCCGGAAGGCTGACTTCGGCGTGGCCCCTGGAAAGGTCGTGTGTTCTGATCGCGTCGGTGTGGCGGTAGCAAAGGCTACTGGCCTTGATTTGAAAACACATAGATTGGGTCCCGTCGACGTGACACCCGGCGACTTCTTTGATCCGCAATCTATCGGCAAATATTTCGTAATCTCACCATTGAAGTCTACTCAATGAGGCTTAGATGCAGCGCTTTCTCCTTTTGAGAATCACAACGAACCGAGAAACCACTCGCTAGCAAGAGTGTCAACACATCAAACCCCATGACGGGAGGATGAAATGCGATATGTGAAAACATTTCGAATTCAATGCATGTGTATGGCCTTGTTGCTATCGGTAACTCAGGTGTTGATGGAGTCGGTAAGCGTGAATGCCCAAGGGGGCAATTGGAGAGCCTTGCTACAAAGTGAAAAGGCAAGGAATGCGCAACGGATTGACCAAATTGAAGCACGAGGGGAGCAGGTTGCAGCAGAACTGAAAGGGGTCCAAGCAGCCGTGGATCATCATAATGCAAACGTATGTCAATATCCTGAAGGCAATCCAGGAGTGTGTGCATGGTATGACAATGAGGCCAGGACGTTGGACAATTCACACGGGCGTTTGCGATCGCAACTGGCACAGCTCGCCGACGAGCAAGAGAAGCTCGTTGCCAGGAATCAAGAAATCACTCAACGATTGAACTGTGTTCAACCGCCAAGCTCGTGCAGCTCGGACAGTGATTGTCACTGCAGTCAGAGTTGCGCCGCCTTCTCGGATGGGCGTCGGCGCGATCAAGGCATATGTCAACCGCGGTAAAGAATGCTGACGTTCGTCGTCCTCTGCCGGCATCGGAATGCGAAGGCGCATTCGCAAACACGACAGCGAAAATAGATGCAATTGTCTTTCCGAATGACAACGTACTGAAGGAAGGAATTAGGTTACATGGGAGAATTGGAAAGATTGAGAGTCGATGTGCGAGCGAAGAGCGACGTTTGGAAACGTAAGAGCGCTGTTTCTGAGCTGGCCCAGCTTAACGATCCAGGTGCGGTCTTACTACTTGAAGAGGCTTTGGTTGATAGCGATTTTGACATAAGAAATGAGGCGGCAGCAGCGCTTAAGAATCGTGGGTGGCGTCCCACAAACGCTGGTTTAGCTGTTGCTTTAGGCCATGTAACCCGAACATTCGACGACGCGGTTCATTGCTATGGTCGGGAAGCCCTAGACGCACTTCTGATAGCACTAGAGCACAGCTCTTCAAGTATTAGGCAAAATGCTGCCTCGGCACTCGGCGAGATCGGCGACATGAAGGCTCTCAATGCCTTAGAGCGAGTAGCACTAAATGACAGGGATTCAACTGTTGCGAGTACAGCGTCAAGGGCAATTGTAAGGATCATGGAATCCAATGGTGATAGAGAAGATTTGAGAACAGTGCTTGAAGACCTCTTGAGGAAAAATGTCGTTGCCCTTTGGAATATTAAGTCACTGCTGGAACGCAATACGAGATTGATCGATGAATCAATGGTGCAGAAAGCAATTCACCTTTTTCGTTACGGGCATGATGATTCAGGGCGATCGATGCTGATCAAAGCCTATGAAGCCAAGCCGAAGTTGGTTGCGGACTCTCTTGTCTTAGCCTTTAATGGCGGTGATCAAGGAACGAATCCTTACTGGTTCAAACGATCTATAGCTAGAACCCTTGGAGAGACAGGCGACCCGAAAGGTGAAGAAGTCTTTTTAGGTATGCTTGAGTCAACCGATGCAGACTGGAAAAGCGTTGGTATCAGAGGGCTCTTGAACATAATAAATCGAGGACAGGAAACGACAGATGAAAATGCAATCCCGCTACTACTAACCCTTACCAAAAAGCCTCTTCTAAGCAAAAAAGCTGTAGGGGCTCTCATCGTTATCCTCAAAGTTAAGGTTACCACGATCCCAGACAGCCAACTTAGGACACTTGTTCATCTTAATGACGTCAAGGAGCTACATTTTGTTCCGGCCCCTCCACCAGATGAGTTATTGGAGAACGAGGCCGTCTGGAGCACGGTGGATTGCAGAGATGTTCGTTCTCTTGCTCTACAAGAGTTAAGACGTCGCGAAGAACGACAAGTAAGCTAGCAGGCTGTTGACAAACCCCTCTGCGTCTCGGTGAATTTATGATAAAAGCTCCTCTCATTGAGCTGCTGCCGGTTTCAAAGACACCGAGTTCGGTGTATTGATGAAACTGGAGGTGGATCATGGAGCGACGAAAGTTTACGCGAGAATTCAAGCTGGAGGCGGTGAAGTTGATCACCGAACGCGGGGTGTCGGTCGTGCAAGCCTCGCGTGATTTGAGCGTGCATGGGTCTGTGTTACGCCGATGGGTGCAGGAGTGTGTCGTGGATCCGCAGCAGGCCTTTCCGGGCCAGGGGCAGATGAGGCCCGAGCAGGGCGAGATTGAGCGGCTCCGCCGTGAAGTCTTCAAGCTGAAGGCCGAGCGAGACATTCTAAAAAAAGCCGCGGCCTACTTCGCGAAGGAATCGATGTGAAGTTCGGCTTCATCGCGAAGCACCGGGGGAT
>JACQHN010000037.1 GCA_016199015.1 Nitrospira defluvii | reverse complement strand
GCGAGCCCGCTCGCCGTCAGGCTTGTCGGAGCGGCGTCTCGGCGGTTGTAGTAGAAGTCTTCGTGAATAATGCGGGCTAAGGGCCGATGGATCCGCAGGAGCCGGTGAAGAAGCGTGGCGCCTCGCAGGCCCGTGCGACCCTCGCCGGAGACACGATGGAGCAACCCGTTGAACTGCCGGAAGGCATGTGGGAATGGGTTGCGAAGAAAGCCCGCGAGTTGTGGGAACTGCGAGGGTGGCGGGAAGGTCATGACCTCCAGGACTGGTTTGACGCGGAAGCGGTCGTCATGGAAGAGATCCGCGAAACCTGCGAGTGAGCGCGCGCTTCAGCTGGCTTGTCAGTTGGTACTCGCGGCTGCATCATGTGCCGTTCGGTCGCTCCGAGCGAGCCTGCCAAGCCGATCAACAGAACCACCGCCCCGCCGGTGAGGACTCGCCTGCTCGTCATGTGCCTGAACCCTCCGAAACCGAAGCAGTTAGAACATCACATTGCGGTCGCAATCAGCAACGGCTTTGATGTAGTCGGGCATGCCCTTGATCGCAGCACCGGCGACCAGATCCGACCCGCCGATCTGCCGCGCGACGGCGCAGGCCCGCAAACCCAAATCGGAATGTTGGTGGCCTGCACGGCCGCCAGCAGATCTTTCAACGGCGTCAGATTCACGCCGGTCACATGATCGGCAGTACCCTTTCGTCCCAACGTCACCGCTTCGTTCCAGAGCCACAACACCACGTCATGCCCCTGCTCCTTAGCCGTCTTCGCCGCCATGAACGGCAGCGTGGCCATCGTCGGATCGTCTGTCCCTCGGCTGCCGGAAATAATAAAGGTCGCCATCGGTCAGTCCCCCGTGAATCGTCGTTCGTGAAGCCTGTCTCGTCCGTCAGAATATGAGCTGATGGCATATAGCGTATGGCTGATAGCTAAGAAACCGAGGCAGAGCTCTTGCTCGTGCCATACGCCATCGGCCATATGCTTATTCACTCACTTCATTTCGCCAAACTTCTCACATAGGCAATCACCTGCCAGACCTGCTCATCCGGCAACCCGGCGAAGGACATCATGCCCGTGCCAGGAGAGCCGTTTTTGATGATCCAGAACAGTTGTCCGTCAGGAAGGTCCTTCATCATCGAACCGCACGTGAAGTTTCGAGGCGGCGGAATCAATGCCGCACCCATGAAGCCCTGCCCGTTGCCCTTATCTCCATGACACATGGCACAGGCCACCGGCTGGGCGCTCTGCAGGAACAGCGTTTTCCCCGCCTGGATTGTGGCGTCCGAGCTTGGCAGCGGATTCGCCTTCGTCAGAAACTCCTGCGGCGCCTTGGTCGTTTTCCTGGACTGCGGACAGACACCCGTCGGCCCGCCACCGGATCCCACGGCCGCCTGCGCCACCTCCGCGCCTCCGTTGAAGGTCGCCTTCAAATAGGCCATCACATCCGCCACCCCCTGCTGTCCGATCGTCAGGTTCCAGTAGGGCATGTTCGGCGATTTGCCCATTGCCGCACCGCCGTGATTGATGACGTTGTAGAGATAGTCGGTCGGCAGCTTGTCGAAGGGAATGTTGGCATGGATTGCGGGTCTGGGCTCCAAGCCGGACGCAGCCGGACCATCGCCTTTCCCGGTGAACCCATGGCACTGAGCGCAATATTCTTTATAGATGACTTTCCCGCGATCGACACTCGCCAGTCCGAACTCCGGGGCGTTCCAAGGCTCGTAATACTTGAAATCTTTCACGCCTTGCACAGCAAGGAACCCAATCACCGCACGTAATTGTGGCTCTGTGGCATCGGCGAGAAACTCACCGTTATGGACAGTAAAGTCATGGGGATTCTGCCCGAATCGAAAAAGCCAATCCATGCTGTAGCGTTGACCGGCTGCGACCAACGAGGCACTCTGCGGCCCACCGATGACCTTGCCGTTGTCTTCGATCAGGTGACAGCCGAGACAGGCGTGGGCCTTATAGGCCATGCCACCGAAGGTTGCGTCGAACTTGCTGACCTTTGAGACGTCAAAGGCGCCGACTTTCACTCGTGGGTCCTTATAGTGCTGCTCGAAATAGTCGGCAATGGCTTCCGCTTCCGCATCCATCACGACAGGATGCCTCATCGGCCTCTCGGACAAATCCCAACGATAACCTTTGGGATAGAGCGGCGCCTCTTTCCCCGTCAGCCATCGAATCAACCAAGCCCGCTGGTACTTGCTCCCGGCCCACATGAGGTCAGGCGCTTTCAGATTGAAGCGCGAATCCGGCTGCCCTTCCAATCGATGGCATTGCACGCAACTGCTCTGAATCAGCTCTTTGGCCCGGGGTTGATCGCTCCCCAAGAGCAGGCGCGGGAACGACGCCAATCCCACCACGAACAACAACGCACAGCCGATCATCACCGTCCGTCTGCGAACCATTCCCCACCCCTTTCTTTCAGCGGTTCGCCTGCTTATCGTGTTGTGAGCCAGGCATGGATGTCTGCGATCTCCTGATGGCTCAGTACCGATCCCCAGGCCGGCATCGGGCCACGACCATGCAGCACTGTTTCCCAGAACGCGCCGTCATTCTTGAGGATGGTATTGCGCGCCAATTTCGGCCCCGCACCACCCACGGCGCCTTCACCATGGCAAGCCTGGCAGTTGTGCCTGTACAGCCCTGCTCCGCTCGCAGCCACGCCGCTGAGCGGACCATCCGTTGCGGTGGTCTGCCCACGTGGAAGCTCCGTCATGGCCAACTCATTCTCGATGGACGGCAGATGGTCCGGGGCGCCTGGGTGATAACGCGCCGTCAGATATTGCAGGAGCACCGCCGCTTCGTCCTTAGACAGATCGGCGCCCCAATGCACCATCTTCTCGACCGTGGCCGTCCACCGTTCTTCCGTCAACCGTTGCTGGGAGATCAGGTCAGTCGTATGACAGACTGCGCAACGAGCCAGAATCAATGTACCCGCCCGCCGCGCCAGGGCAGGCTCGACCGTAGCACGCTCCTCTTCCTGAGCGGCCGTGATCACGACCAACCCAAGAATAGCCCATAGGACAATGGGCAGTGTCGTTCCTTTCATCTTGAGTTCGCTCCACGCGCACCCACACGTGATGACAATGGAACTCCGCCTCCCGGTCGGACACAAGATCGAATCGGACAGGAAAAGGAGAATGATGAAAAAGTCCGTCCGGCAAGGCCGCCTGTCTGCGTGTGGACACGCACAGGCAGGCAGCGAGATCCGCGACGCGAAGAATAATGAGCGTCACGTGTGCGGACGCCGGCGAGGCGGTGAGCCGGCCGTGTCCTCGCCCGAGGCGTACGATTTGCGTACGTTGAGGGCT
>JACQHN010000518.1 GCA_016199015.1 Nitrospira defluvii | reverse complement strand
GGCGGCGTCGTGCGGAGCGTCGCTTTCCAACGATTCCGACGCTGCCGACCGAGCCAACTATTGCTCCAGCGGAATCTCAATTACCAATCCGCCCATCACGTCGTCGAGCCTAAAATCTTTTTTGGAGCTCCGCGGGTGCGCATTGTGGCAACCAATGCAGGCCTGCGTCACGGCGCGGTCGGCATAGACGGCTTGGAAGTAGGACTGCTCACCGATTCTGACGATGCCGGTGGCAGACCGTTCGGGATGCTGTCGTACGGCTTCCAGGTTGCTTCGTTCCGAATCGCTCGCCGGTGCGTTCTGAGGATTGATCGGCCACAGGCTAATCAGGCGGTAGCGAACCTTCGTTCCGGTCAAGGTCGCCAATTCGCTGGCCTCCCGAAGAAACTGGGCCGGCAGCGGCAACGTAATCTTGTCCCTGCGCCAGGTTTCCGACGCGGGTGTGCCACCCTGTTTCTGCATCCGCTCGACCACGTGGATGGTGTAAAAGATCCGGTCCGCCTCGATGACGGCGTGCAGGTAGTCTGCGACTACCTCGGGCGGGATTCCCGGCAAGTCCGCCGCTTGCCCCGCCTTCGCGAGTCCGCCAACCAGTGTCAGGCACGCTGTGATTAACGCGAGCTTCCCTCTCATGGCTGAGCCTCCTTGTCATGGGTTAACCCGGCCTCGCACCTCTCAGCATAGGCGGATTTCCATTGGGAGGCAATCAGCCGATCTTCTCCGATTGCATTCGGCAGCAGCGCTGCCGTAGCGTAACGGAATTGTGCAAACCGAGTTCGTCATCTCAGCCGGTGAGCAGCCGAAGCGATTGGACGTGTTTCTCGTTCACCGCGAGCCCAAACTCTCGCGCGCGGCATTGCAACGCATGATCACGGCCGGGTGGGTGCGGGTCAATGACCAGATCGCGAAGTCGAGCCAGAGAATCAAAGCGGGCGATGTGATCGCTTTCGATACTCCCCAGGCGGCGCCGTTGCGGCTCAATGGACAGACGACGCGGCTCGAGATTCTGTTCGAGGATCGCGCATGCCTGGTCCTGAATAAACCCGCTGGAATCGTAGCCCATCCGGCGCCGGGCCATTGGTCCAATACGCTGTTAAATGCGCTGCTCGACCATTGTGCTCGCTTGGGTGAGCCAGCCACGCCCGGTCTTGTGCACCGCTTGGACAAAGACACGTCGGGCGTGATGGTCATCGCCAAGACCGCGGAGGCGCATCGCGGCCTTGCGGTGCAGTTCGAATGCCATTCCATTACCCGTCACTATGAAGCCCTGGTCTCGGGTGTCCCGGCGGCACCCGAAGGTCGGATCGAATGCGCAATCGGTCCGGATCGACAGAACCCCAAACGGACTTCCACGCGAACGCTCCAACCGAAGGCCGCCGTCACGGAGTATCGCGTCGAAGACACATTCGGTGTGGTCGCTGCCCACGTGCTGCTGCGTCCCCACACGGGACGCACACACCAGATACGGACCCATCTCCAGGCGATCGGCCATCCCATCTTGGGTGACAGGGCTTACGGGGGAGAAAAGGTTGGCGCGACCGATGGCTATGACATTCCTCGGGTCATGCTGCATGCGCGGACGCTGGGATTCACACATCCCGTAACCGAGGTGTACTGCGAGTTTACGGTTGCCGCTCCACCGGATTTTGATGCGATGCACCACCTGCTTCGTTCTGTCGCGACTGGTGGGTGAGCGGCCCGCTCCAGTAAGATTCCCGCCGCGGATTTTCCGTGATTTCTTGGCATTCCCGAGTCGATTGCTATACCGCACCTGTTCGCCAGTGAGGCCGACGTGCAGTGCGGACGTGACCTGTGGAGGGACCCATGATCCTAATTGTGAAGCCAAGAACCATCACGTGCTTTCTGGGCGTGATCATCGCGTGTCTGTCTGTTGCCCACTTCGTCAGTCAGTATCTCAAATACGTCCAAGGGTATACCCATCAGTGGGGCCTCGAACGCCAATTTGATCTGGTCAATGAAGCCAATATCCCGTCCTGGTATTCGGCAGTGGCACTGTTGTTCAGTAGCATTGCTACTCTGGATGATCGCTTACAGTGAGCGGCAGGCCGGTGGAAGGGATGCTCGACATTGGACGGGTCTTGCCCTGTTGTTTGTGTATCTCTCCTTCGATGAAGCCGCACAGATTCATGAGATGATGACCCTGTTCGACAGGATTCATCCCACCGGAATCTTTTTCTATTCCTGGATCATTGTTGGTGCTGCCTTTGTTGCGCTTGTGGGGGTTCTGTACCTGGGCTTTTTGCGTCGGTTACCGGGTCCCACGCGGTGGGTGTTTGTCGCGGCCGGTACCCTCTATGTGGGCGGCGCGATCGGGGTAGAAATGCTCGAGTCGTGGCATCAGTATGTCAGCCACAGCTGGAAAGACATGTCCTATGCCTTGATGGTCGGGGTGGAAGAAACCTTGGAAATGAGTGGCATCGCGGTATTTATCTATGGGCGCTTGTCCTATCTGGCGAACTCCGGTGCGATGCACAGCGTTCAGTTTGTAGATAACCGGCACCGGCTCACCTCTGTCGGGTTGCCGTCGAAGCCCTCCTCAGATGCGGCCTCTCGCCGCTCCGTGGCCTGAGATCGCGCAGGACGCCCTTCCTAGGGCCGTCGAGACACTCCACGGTTCCCCCCCGGTAGCAACGATGCCAGGCGACATACTGTCATGCCATTCAGCGGGCGGGAGCCAGCTTCCGCATCGGCCAACGCACGGACCGGATACGATGGAAGGGCGTGAACTACAGCGAGAGCCCTGAAATATGTTGATCGAGATGATGGCGTTGGACGAGAAAGTACGGAAACCGTCCGAAGGTCAAGTGGCAGCCGACCATGTAGCGTTTGTGGGTCGTCCCGACCGGGAGGTGAGTCATCCAGCGCACTTCAAACAGGGTCACTGCACGCTGCTGCAGGGCAGGGTTCCGCATGGCCACAAGCTGTCTGTCCTGTGGTTTCCGATCGAGCAGTAACAGAATGCCATCCGCGCTGACGTTCAAGGAATAGGCTTCGCCGGGACTTGAGGTCGCGGCGTGGTCCTGTCCGTCAATTAAGTCATAGGTGCAGGGTGTTCTGATGGCAAACCGCACGTCGATTCGGCGATCACTCTGGGCGATCGGCAAAGGTCGCTCGAGAGGGTTGTCCACAGCCGGGTGAGGGCCTGAGGAGTGTGGCGTGGGTTTACCTATCAGCGATCTGAGGATTCTGTGGATAAAATCTGAGGCCATACGATGGTCGCAATCTCCAAATTGTTCGAGGCGAAATGGTCCTATAAGAAAGCAATTCAAGTGCCTGTACAGAGAGAATATTTTATCTCCCTAAGGGTATGATTTTTTTTCAGGGTGTGATTTGGACGGGGCGTGCCGTCATGATGATGTTCAGGATCGTCGTGTGAAATTAACCGCAGCATTGACAGAAATGAACAGCGCGGGGCGTGATCGCCGGCACGACTTGAGAAGCGGGTGTGCGGGCCACATGTGGATGGCCTGTGGATGACATGGGGACGACGTGTGCAGAGCCGAGCGTGATCTCGCGCACCTTGTTTTTGCGCGCACCTTGTGGCAGTTTACACAGCTGCATGCCGATGTCCTTCAAGCAGTCCCAACGTGCATAGAGTAACCACGACGCCAGTCGAGTTCGTCATCACGGCGGGAGAATCGGCTAAGCGGATCGATCTGTTCCTTGCCAACCGCGACCCGACTTTTTCCCGCTCGGCGTTACAGCGATTGATCGAAGAGGGCTGCATTCAGATCAACGGCCGGACTGTCCGTCCGAGTCAGAAAATCAAACCCGGGGATCGCATCAGGCTAGAGGTGCCCAGGCCTGAGCCGCTTGATCTCCAACCCGAAGCGATCCCGTTTGAGATTCTCCACGAAGATGCAGATTTATTGGTGCTCAATAAGCCGGCGGGGCTTGTGGTCCATCCGGCGCCCGGCAATTGGTCGGGAACGCTGGTGAATGCCTTACTGCACCACTTTGCGACCTCGGGCGTCACGCCGTCGCATATCGGAGGCAAGGAGCGGCCGGGCCTCGTCCATCGGCTGGATAAGGAAACGTCCGGGGTGATGGTGATTGCCAAGACGGACCAGTCGCATCGCGCGCTGGCGGCCCAGTTCAAGCTACATACGATCACCCGGGTGTACGAGGCGTTGGTCTGGGGCGTGCCAAAGAAAGGGCATGGCCTCATTGACCTTGCCATCGGACGCGATACGAAAGAGCGGAAAAAGTTTTCGCCCCGGACGACCAAACCAAAACCCTCGGCGACCGACTATCAGGTCGAGCAGCGATACGGGAAGATTGCCGCCCGCGTGAAACTGTCCCCTAGGACAGGACGAACCCATCAATTGCGGGTACATCTGACCTCAATCGAGCATCCGATCTTAGGGGACAAGACCTATGGCGGAACCAAAGTCATGACCGTGGATGGGGTGGCGATTCCGCGGGTGATGCTGCATGCGCGCACGCTGGGGTTTACGCACCCCACCGGCGGGATGTTTCACCAGTTTGATGTTCCCTGTCCCCCTGATATGCAGCAGGTGCAGGACCTACTCTGCGCAGCCACAGCTCATTAGGATACAGCCTGAACGTGAGTGAAGAAGACGCCGACGGTAGCAGTCGGCGAGAGTGAGGAGGCACGGACGATGGAGACCAATGCAGTTCTCGACCTATTGGGCGAATTGCTCGCACAGCTGAAGGGCTATGCCACCAAGTTGCCGACGGTCGTGCATCTCGCCTCGGTGCCGAGCGGGATCAAACCGAAGCCCGAAGCCGTGGAGGTGTTCGAGCAAGCGCTGTCACGTTTTCGCGAACAAAGCGGCCGGTCTCCGTTCAAAGGCCTGCAGGACTACCTGATTGAATCCCTGGAGGCGTTCGAAGTCGGCAATGTGCTGGGAGCTGTTCAGCCCCTCCTGGCCATCCTCGACCAGATCGACCGCATGCAGCGGGATAAAGACATCCGTATGAGCCCAGCTGAGGAGAAACGGATGGGAGAGTACCGCGCAGCGCTTATCAAGATCCTGCCGGGTAGCCAGCCGGAACTGGAGGGGGCTGGGCGGGGAATGTAGCGAAGCCAAATTATGAATTCTGAATTATGAATTGCAGAATCCGCACATTCATCATTCCTCATTCATAATTCACCATTCCGCGGGCGCGCGGTCAGTGTCCCATCTTGGGTCCGGTAGCGTTGGCGCCTGCGGTGACCAGCTGAAAGCGGACTGTCGATCCACAGTGCGGACATTTGGCACGGACCGTTTCTTCGTCGATGACGTCATAGTGGTCTTGCTTGAGCCACATCAATTGAAAGCACTTCGGACAGCTTCGCACTTGCGTTCCCATGGTCTTCCCCTTACACTACGGTTGGCCGACTGACCCCTGATCGGAGGGATTAATTTAGTACAAGATGCCTCCCGCTCTCAATACCGACGAACAGGCGATCACCTTCTCCGACCGCAACGATTTCGACGCTGCACAACTCGTTCATTTATATCACCAGGCTGCCTGGGCCAAGCACCGAGTGCTTGAACAGACGCAGGCCATGCTGGCCAAGACAGATGTCGTCATTTCGGCCTGGGATGGCCCCCGCCTGGTCGGCTTTGGCCGCGTCCTGACGGACTACGTGTATCGGGCTACGATTTGGGATGTGATCGTCGATCGCGACTATCAAAGCCGAAAAATCGGCACCGAGATCGTCCGACGGATTTTGGCCCATCCCACCCTTCAGCAGGTCGAGCTGTTCTGGTTGTGTACGCGCATGCCGGGCTTCTACGAACGGCTTGGGTTCAGCGCGAAAGAGCAGACGGGCATGGTTTGGTCTCGAAAGAAGCCGGAGCCGCAACGCTAACATCTCATCGTCACCCGTTCCTTTCCATTTTTTACCTTCCAACGAGTCTGCAGACGATTAACTGGCTCCTGCTTCCTGCTTATAGCTCTTGACTGGCGAGGCTTGACCGGCAAGCCTATCTTGTGATCCGATGGCTCTCGGTCATACCGTTCACGTAGCACCTTGTCGCTTGATGCCTGCGCTACTGCGGCTGAATGCGATGTAACCGCTTGGGTGAACAACAGACCGCAAGAAAAAAGAGGCTCGTGGCAAGCAAGACGATGGAGGGACCGGAGGGAAGGTCAAACGCATAGGAGAGTAGCACGCCGCTCACCGCACAGAATGTGCCGATCAGCATGGAGTAGAGCGTCATTTGGGTGAGGCTGTGCGTGAGTTGATAGGCGGTGGAAGCCGGAATGAGAATCATCGCGAACACGAGAATGGCTCCCACGGTTTTCAATGAAATCACCACGGTGAGCGCCACGAGGGTCAGAAGCAGATAGAAGATCTGCCGTGCCGGCACGCCGGAGGCTGCCGCCATTTCTTGGTCAAACGCGATGAAATAGAGTTCTTTCGAGAGCAAGAGGATGGTCCCCAGCACCACCACGCTCAATCCTCCGATGGTCATCAGTTCTTCCGTTGTGACGGACAACACGCTGCCGAATAGATAGCCGTACACCTCCGGATTGTAGCTCTTCATGAGGCCGAGAAAGAGAATGGCCAATGCCATGGTGGCGGTGTAGAGGATGCCGATGGACACGTCCAGTTTCATGCGCCCCTTCTCCTCGACCCAACCCGTGATCCAGACCGTCGCCAGTCCGAACACAATGGCGAGACTGAGCGGCGGAAGGC
>JACQHN010000519.1 GCA_016199015.1 Nitrospira defluvii | reverse complement strand
TCTTCGCGCCGTGGACCTCGCTGCCTCTGACGACTACAGGGGGTGAAAAGAGTTTCTCCGCAACCTGCTAAAATTCGGTTAGACGGGGGTAGGGCGCTTGCGGAGTAGATACACGCCCAAGATGAGGATGATGATGACGGTCACGTTCAGGCCGACATCCATCAGGTACTGCTGAAAGAGCTCCTGCCTGGTCTCTCGCGTCACCATCTCCAACTGGTAGGATAACTCTGCACTCGCCGTCAATACTCTTCGCGTACAGGCGATGATGCCGACCGCCAGGTAAGGCTCCAGTTCCAATACTTCTGTCTGAAGGAACCGTACGACCGTGCGGAACAATTCCAGAAGAATGATCACCAGAAGGAGATCATTCAATAACTTGAGCCCCGCAGGAAGCAAGGCGAGCTGCACGGGTCGCGACAGGAACACGTACCAGGCGTGGACAAAAATAATCATGCCCAGAGCGAGCAGGCTGAACCCCGCCGCGACATAGCCGAGCCGGTCCAGCTGGTCCATAAACCCGAGCCACCACTGCATGCTGACTCGGCGAGATTTGTCCTTTGAGCCGAGCGATGTAGGCGGTTGCATCATGCCGTCCCTGCAGGACCGGTGGGCATCGGGGGCTCCCGTCGAGGTTGACCGAACTTCAAATCATTGACCGCACCGGCTGTGATGGTATGGCCGCAACAGTCGATCCCTTCCAGCCCGGCGCCCCCGTCAAGCACCATGACGCGCAGACCGCACGAATCGGCAAACTGCCGTTTCTCCTCCAGCATAGCTCCAGGGAGCAAGGCCCCTTTTTTGCGGCCTCTCGAAGGAATGATATCCGGCACTCGGTCCTCCTCAGTCAACTCATGCCCGCAACACCGGATCTTCTGAAATCCCTCGCCGCCGCCGGCAAACTTAACTACGAGGCCACAAGAATCCGGGTAGCGTTTTCGTTCGTCCAGAATGTCACCTTTTTTAAGGGCCATGCCGCCTCGATAGGAAATGGGAACCGATTAAATCGATCAGCAGTGAATCAGATCGCAGGGCAAAAATCCAGTTCGGACTCACTACGACGTGTCAACACACACACAGCCCATCGTCGTCAGGAATCAGGTCGAAACCCTCATCCCAACGATTGGGAAGGGCCGTGATATCACCATGCGCGAGAGATGGGAACAGGACAGATACCACTCACGCATGCGCCACTGGGGAATCGTGAGACGACGCCGGCTCGTTGACCTCAAGCGCCTTAGGTTTGGGCACCCGCCCATAGGCGTTATGCCACGAATCGAGAAGGACCTTGTGTGAGCGACAGCCGACAATCAGGCGCGCATCGGAAATCGTCACCGGTTTGTAGGGCCGAAGATAGCGCGCCTTGAGCCGAGCCACGCGGACCAGCGATTGCTCCAACCTCTCCTGAGTGATCCGACCATCTTGCACCGCCCTCTCCATCGCCTGCATAGCCGCCATGACCCGCTCCTGGTCCTTACAGATCAACAAGACATCGCATCCGGCCACAAACGCACGGACAGCCGCCTCGCCGATTCCGTCGTGATCGATGATGGCATGCATTTCCAGATCGTCGGTGAAGACGACCCCGTCGTAGCGAAAGTCCTCCCGCAACAGACGCTGTATCACCGCCGACGACAAGGTCGCCGGGGCCTCCGGATCCAAGGCCCGATAGAGGACGTGGGCCGTCATGAGACTTGCCACGCCAAACCGAATCGCCTGTTGAAAAGGAGGAAACTCCGTATCCTGTAACCGGTGGAGATCCGCGTCGACGACGGGAAGGACCTTATGCGAATCGGTGGCCGTGTCTCCATGACCGGGAAAGTGTTTACCGCAGGCGACCACCTTATTTTCCTGCAAGCCTGCAATGGTCGCCAAGCCCATCTCTCCCACGATCTCAGGCGCGGCGCCGAACGCTCGATCGCCGATCACGGGATTCTCCGGGTTGCTGTTCACATCCAGCACCGGAGCCATGTTCATGTTGATCCCTACCGCCCGCAACTCTTTCGCAATGGTGGCTGCGGCCGAATAGGCCAACTCATAGGAGTTGCACTGCCCCAGCTGCTCACAGGGAGGAAAAATCGTGAACTCGCCGGGGAGACGAGACACCCGTCCCCCTTCTTGATCGATCGCGACGAGCAGCGGCGAGTGGGGCGACAGTTTCTGAAGTCCATTGGTGAGGTCGACGATTTGCTGAACCGATTCCAGGTTGCGTTTAAAGAAAATGACGCCCCCCGGTGGGTACGCCTTCAGAAACGAGGCCAGGTCTTTCGTGACCGTGGTCCCAGTGAAACCCATCATGAAGAGTTGGCCGATCTGTTCCCGTAATGTCATAAGACCCTAATCTGACAATTTGATGAACCGGCGAATGTCCCGTTCAGATCACTCGGCGTACGTGTGGCAGTGGTTACGGCAATGTGCGGTTGATCAGGAATTGAATGAGGAGCCGCGTTCCTATGCCGGTCGGTCCCTTCGGCAGGTAGGCCCGTTCTCGCTCGCTCCAGTCAGTGCTCGCGATGTCCAGATGAATCCACGGGCAATCGCCCACAAACTTGCTCAGGAAGAGGGCGGCGGTAATCATGCCCCCGCCACGACCGCCGATATTCCGCATGTCGGCCACGTCGCTGCGCAATTGTTCGAAGTACTCCTCCCACAACGGCATCTCCCACACCCGTTCACCAGCCCGCAATCCGGCGTTCCGGACCTGCTCTTTGGCCTGCTCGTCATTGCCGAACATGCCGACAGCAAACTGACCGAGCGCCACCACACAGGCACCGGTCAAGGTCGCGATATCGATCAACACCGCCGGCTTGTAGCGGGTGGCATAGGCCAAGCCATCGGACAGGATCAATCGGCCTTCAGCATCGGTGTTCTGCACTTCGACAGTTTTTCCAGAAAGGGTCGTCACGATATCTCCGGGCTTCATCGCGCGTCCACCCGGCATGTTTTCAGCTACCGGTAGAATGCTGATGAGATGTAACGGCAGCTTGAGTCGCGCCGCTGCCCGCATCGTGGCCAAGACCTCGGCGCCGCCCGTCATGTCGGCCTTCATGTGCTCCATGTTCTCGGCCGGTTTGAGCGAAATGCCGCCGGTATCGAATGTGATGGTCTTGCCGACGAGCACGACCGGTTGCTCCGTCTTCTTCGCCTTCGCGCCCTTATATTCAAGAATGATGAACTTCGGCGGTTCGTGGCTGCCCCGAGCCACCCCAAGTAGCGCGCCCATCCCGAGCTTCTCCATGTCCTTTTGTTCGAGCACCTTCAGGCGCACGCCCGATTCTTTCGCGACTGCCTGCGCTTCACGCACGATGCGCGTGGGTGTCATCACATTGGACGGATGATTGCAAAGGTCGCGGACCAGGACCGTGGCTTCGGCAGTCGCCACCCCTCGCCGGATCCCCTCCGTCATCTGTGGAAGGTGCGCACGTTGGGAGGTGTACAGCGTCAGGCGTTCGACGTCGATCGGTTTGGTCCCGTTGGTGCTGCGATAGGCCGTGAATTGATAGTTGCCGAGGATGGCCCCTTCCACTAAAGCCTGCGCCACATCCAGAACGGACGTCTCGTGCGGAAGTGTGTCCGGCATCACCACGGTAAACGATGTCACCTTGGCTTGGCGGACACGTTTGACTGCCGAGCCCAACGCTTGTCGGAACGCATCGAGCCGCAGATCCTTTTCCTTTCCCAGCCCCGCCAGGAACAATCGTGTCGCCTTGGCCTTACCCTGCGTATGGACCAGCAACCCTTCGCCGAGCTTGCCCTCGAACTCTCCGCGCTTGATCAACTTGGTCAACTGCCCTCCGAGCTGAGCATCAATGGCGGCAGCCTCTTGCGTGAGCCCTGACGCGCCCTCGCAACGAAGCAACACGAGCACCTCGGCCGCCTCGCTCTCCGCCCGTCCGACCTGTCCCTCAACGTGGATTATCTTCATCAATCCTCCAAACTCTTTTGCCTATTGCCTAATCATGTCCCTTGCTCTGTCAGGAATGTATCCCATCATTCTCAGGACGCAAGACGTTTCGGAAACGACACATGACAAGGTTCACACCCCTCGCATGTCCGGCGACCAAATGTACTTGTGCAGTTGTAGCTGGAACCGCACCGGCAGCTTGTCGACCAGCACCCACTCCGCCAGTTGCCGCACCTCCACGTCACCGAACACGGGGCTAAAGAGCACCGTACAGCGCGTGGAAAGTTCCTCGCGACGGACCACTTCGCGGGCCCATTCGTAGTCAGCCCGATCCTTGATTACGAACTTCGCTTCATCCTTGGGCGACAACCATTCGAGGTTCGGCCAGTGCATCCGGTCAGTCATGCCACTGCCCGGACATTTCACGTCGAGAATCACATGCACCCGCCGATCAACACCGGCGGTCTCGATTGCACCACTGGTTTCCAACAATACCTCGAACCCCTCGTCACAGAGCCGGGTCAACAGCGCCAACGAGTCTGGTTGGCTTAACGGCTCTCCTCCGGTCACCTCCACGAGACGGCAATCGAACGCGCGAACATCAGCCACAATCTCGTCCATCGTCATGTCTCGCCCACCATAGAACGCATAGGCCGTGTCGCACCAGGCGCAGCGCAGCGGACAGCCCGTCAAGCGGATGAACACGCAGGGCCGACCGGCGTACGTGGACTCGCCCTGGATACTGTGAAAAATTTCCGTCACTTTGATCATGGCGATGGCATCGGTGAGTCGATGATGAAGGACTGACTCATGTCCATATGGCCACTGGCCATCCATTGCGGCGCGCAATAGAAGCCATGCCTCGGATAGGATTCACGACGAGCGGATGGCCGACCATATGAAGAAGCTCCACATCGCCGGGACTGTCGCCATAGGCAAACGACTGCGCCAGATCAATGCGTGACCCCTGCGTCAATTGGGTGATCAGTTCCCGTTTGCCGGGGCCATAGGGGAGTGGAGCGCAGACCTGTCCGGTAAACCGCTGCTGCTGCTGCTCAAGCTTAGCCGCCAGCAGGGTCGATACTTCCAGCAATGCGGCCAGCGGCGTCATAAGAAATTCGAGGGACCCGGTCACCAGTACGATGTGATGTCCGGCCCGTCGATGTTCGTCCATGCGAGATAACGCTTGTGCCGAGAGGTATGGCACGATCTCGGCGCGACAGAATTCCTCTGCGAGCGACTCGATATCGGCCACGGCTTTTCCGGCCAGGTAGAGCTTCCGCTCTCGCAGAGGGTGCAATGAGACGGGAGGCGCTTGGCGCAACAGCCATCCCGCACTTTCCCAAAGCTCACGCCACCCGACTAGGCCACGCCTCCACAGAAAACGAAAAAACCGCACTTCGCTCGCCTGCCCGGGAAGCAAGGTGTTATCGACATCAAAGAGCGCCGCGATCGCCGTGTGTTGGCTCGTGCGCGAAACATGTGGGGTTGAGAGAGGTGTCATCTCGAAAATTGGCCCGCTGATCGCTGTGATGTGGGAAGATGTGCGACGTGCCCGCGCAGCACGCGTCAGATTCTACCGGACAACTAGTTGATTGACAAGCATTTTGGACCACTTCTATAATGCGCTTCCTCAGAAGCTTGGTGCGTACGCAGCGGACTGACTGACTGCCGCTATCCCTCGGTTGTACGCATAACGCTTCACGTGTTGATGAAGACGAATTCGGTTGCCGAAGTGGTGGAATGGCAGACACGCACGTTTGAGGGGCGTGTGGCGCAAGCCGTGCGGGTTCAAGTCCCGCCTTCGGCACCAAACTCAACGCTCGCTTGATCCGCGCAGGTTTCATCAATGGCGCGCGGTCATGCAAAGATTCATACTCCTCTACGCTCTCTTTCAGTACACTCTGTGACCCGCACGCTTGCACAATCACTCAGCCTGACGACCTGTCGATTCATCATCCAGATCACTCCACATCAGCTGGGCTGGATCAACAAAATGAACATGGTGCACTCCCACTGCAACCTGGTTCGTACACGTTCTCCGAAAATTCTCACAGGTCGACTTCGCCCGCCTCTCATCCAAGCCACAGTGCGTGCCTGGAAGATCGCAACGACTTTAGCCGGTCTCATACAGACAAACGGCCCTATCCAGCTAGAGTCCAATTACCATGCAAATTGTCAATCATCTCTACCGGCCTCATCCGGCATGGTGCTATGATCCAAGCGTGCGTGACTATCGCACCCACGCATTTCGGAGGAGACTTCTTCTTGATGACCCAACCGGCCTGCAACTCACAAAGGAGTCTCGCGTGAGTTCGCCAGAACTCATAGCGGCCCTCCCCCCGGCAGGGCAATCGACGATCGAAGCCTTTGTTCGCACGCTCTCCGGTGAAGCATCCATCGGCATTTTCCTGTCGGATCCCGAAGGCCACACGTTGTATCTCAACGACCGGCTGCGCCGCATCGCCGGACTCCCAGCCACACCCACAGCGGGAGAATGCTGGCTCAATGCCCTCTCCCCGGAAGATCATGACCTCATCAGTGCTGAATGGGCGGGAGCCATCACCGAGCGCCGGAGCTTCGCACGTGAATTTCGCTTTCGACGACCCGACGGATCAATCCGCTGGGTCATGGCGGAAGCGTTCCCCTTGCGCACCGCCGGAGAAGCCTCGACCGGATACGTGGGCATGGTCCGCGACGTCACCCCACGACAACTGGCCATGGAAGCTCTGCACGCGAGCGAGGAACGGTACCGGAGCCTGATTCTCTTGTCGCCCCATGCAATCCTCATCCATACCGATGGAACCATCCTCTTCATCAATCAGGCCGGCAACCGACTCTTCGGAATCACCTCGGCGCACGACATTGAGGGACGATTGCTGTCGGAGTGCTTTCCAGAAGAGTTCATCCGGGGGCTGGCGTCGCCAGAGCCCCCCACCACCTCAACGCCCACGGCTCCCGTTGAACGACGATTGGTACGGCCTGACGGGACCCACGTCGACGTGGAGATGGTCTCCGCCCCGATCATGTTCGATGGACAACCGGCTGTCCAGGTGATTGTCACCGATATCACCGCACAAAAAGAAACCGCAGCCCAGTTGCAGCAGGCCAGGAAAACGGCGGCCATTGCGACGCTGGCGGGCGGCATCGCCCATGAATTCAATAATTGCCTGACCGCCATCATGGGCTTCTCAGACTTGACCCTGCCGCTGCTCGTGCCGGACAGTCGTGCCCATGGACATGTGCAGCAGGTCGTCCTCGCTTCGAAGCGAGCCCGTGATCTTGTCACTCAAATGCTGGTGTTCGGCCGCCAGGGAGTCAGCGCAAAACAACCGATCTCTTTGGACATCCTCCTGAAAGAAACCCTGCGAATTTTGAGAGGACGGTTACCGGAGAACATCACCCTCCGCGAATGGATCCCTGGAGCGACCAAGCCCGTGTTTGCCGATCCAACCCAGATCCATCAAATGTGCATCAGTCTGCTGGCCCATTCCGAGCAGGCCATGAGAACGACCGGTGGGACCTTGGAGGTGCGTCTTGATAATATTCACCTCGCAGCCCCAGCGAACGGCCACGACCTCCCGCTTCCTCCGGGACAGTACGTGCGCCTCACTGTCTCTGACGCCGCCGAAGGCATGAACCCCGATGTCCAAGCCCGTCTGTTCGATCCGTTCTTTACGCCCACTTCCGGTGGAAACGGAATGGGGGTGGGGGTGGGACTCTCCGATGTGCAACGTATCGTGAGCGAGCACGGTGGCACCTTCCACGCCACCAGCACCGTCGCGCAGGGCACCACCATCGAGGTCTATCTGCCCGCGATGTCCCACCCTAATTCAGTGGTGGTCACCGAGCCGACCCAGGAGGGACCCTCCAACCTTACGGAACGAAAGGAATTCCTTGCCGAGCGAGACAAGGAACGGTAAATTCACAGTGACCGTGGGACGAGATCCAAACACCCACATCGGCCATCTCATAAACATAGCGCCCTAACATCTCGATTTTTAAAACTAAAGGACTTCTGCGAGGAATGTTATGCCATCGGTCTTAGTCGTGGACGACGAAGAGGCGATCCGCCGACTCATTCGTGAAACTCTGGAACAAGCGGGCTACCATGTGCACGAGGCCTGTGACGGCAAAGAAGGCCTGACTCGATACCGCCAATCACCGGCCGACTTGGTGATCATGGACATCCTCATGCCTGACCAGGACGGGCTTGAAAGTATTTTGACACTTCGTCGAGAATTTCCAGATGCGAGGATCATGGCCATCACCGGTGGAAGCGACATGATCGGCATCCTGAACTTTCTAGATGTGGCCCGCATGCTCGGGGCTCGCCGCACACTTCAGAAACCCTTCGAGATGCAACAGCTCTTGGACGCCGTACACACCGAGATCGCCCGCTGACCAGCAGCGACCTGTACCTTTCTCGTTCCATCACCCCGCAATGCCGCATGTAATCCCACAATGATAATGTCCGCTTTCACCACAATAGACATGTCCTCTTCGTTGCTAGACTGCTGGCTTTCACACGGAGGGCCGGATGGTCGGAGAGGACAGGGTCATCATGAGGGTGAAGGAACTCAGGCGGATGCCTGTGATTCGCCAGACGATGGAGAAGAAGTTGACGCAGGTCAAGGCGGGCACGGTGCTGGGGCTGACGACACGCCACATCCGGCGCCTCATCGAGCGGGTGAAGCAGGCGGGCGACCACGGGCTGGCGCATCAGGGACGGGGGAAGCCGTCGAACCGGCGGGTCCCAGACACGGTCAAGACCACGGTCCTGACGCTGTACGAGAAGCGGTATGCGGATTTCGGGCCGACGCTGGCGACGGAGAAGCTGGCCGAGCGTCACGGGATCACGCTCAGCGGCGAGACCCTGCGCCGGTGGCTGCGAGAGCGCGGGATCGCGCATTGCACACGGCGGAAGCGCCCACACCGGGCGTGGCGGGAACGGAAAGCCCATGTGGGGGCACTTCTCCAACTGGATGGCTCGCACCATGACTGGTGCGAGGGGCGCGGGCCCCGTTGCGTGCGGATGGCCTCCATCGACGAGGCGTCCAGTCGGGTGTATGCCCGGTTCTACACGTATGAAGGCACGATTCCCGCGATGGACAGCGTTCAGCGCTATGTGCAGCAGCATGGAATTCCGCTAGTGTAGTGCGTCATAAATAGATTGACAATCAACTCCGACGCGAGCTCTCTTCCGCCTCATGCATCTGGCTCCAGCGATTCTCCTGTCGTCCGCAGAACGATCGACGTTGACCGCATGGGCACATGCGAAGCGCCTTCCCTTGCGAGTCATTCAGCGCGCACAAATCGTGACCATGGCGGCTGACGGAGTGACGAGTCAGGCTATCGCCGAACAGCTGGAGATTTCGCGACCCACCGTGCAACGGTGGCGCGAACGATTCCTCGCCCTGCGAGTGACGGGGCTCGAGAAAGACGCCCCACGCCCTGGCCGCATCCCGAGTATTCCGGCCACAAAGATCCGCGTCATCGTTGAGGCCACGCTCCACACCACGCCTCCGGCCGCAACGCATTGGAGCACGCGGACGATGGCTCAGGCCCAAGGGGTCAGCGAAGCCACGGTCCGTCGAATCTGGAAGCCACACAACTTGAAGCCGCACTTGGTCAAGACCTTCACGCTCAGCCGAGACAAACAGTTCCGTGAGAAGCTCACGGATGTTGTCGGCCTCTATCTGAATCCGCCAGACAACGCATTGGTCTTATGCGTCGATGAGAAAAGCCAAATCCAAGCCCTCGATCGGACGCAGCCGGGGCTACCGATCAAGAAGGAACGCTGCGGAACGCTGACGCACAATTACACGCGCCACGGTACGACCACACTGTTCGCCGCGTTGAGCCTGCTCGATGGCAAAGTCATCGGCGACTGTATGCCGCGTCACCGGCATCAGGAGTTCATCCGTTTCCTCAAGAAGATTGACAGCGAAACGCCTGCCGGGCTCAAGTTGCATCTGATCGTGGATCATTACGGAACCCACAACCATCCGCGAGTGAAATCCTGGATTCGGCGTCATCCGCGTTTCCAGTTGCACTTCATCCCGACTTCGAGTTCTTGGGTGAACATGGTGGAGCGATGGTTCCGTGAGATCACGGACAAGCGAATTCGGCGAGGTGTCTTCCAGAGCGTACCGGAATTGATCGCCGCCATCGAAGATTATCTGAACAACCACAATCAGAACCCGCGCGTGTTTGTCTGGACCGCATCTGTCGAGCGCATTATGGCCAAGATCACCAAATGTAAAGAAGCGTTG